>NZ_JBEXSW010000022.1:0-137546 GCF_040613775.1 Streptomyces sp. NPDC006208
GCTGTCCGGTCGGAGGATCCGACCGGACAGCGGCCCCGCCCAGCGCGTACCGGCCTGTTCTCCACGCCCTGGCTGCCCTGGCCCTGAGGTCAGCCGAACCCGGACTGGCCGCGTGAGATCCAGGAGATCACGCGGTCCACGGATGAGAAGTCGAGCTCCGCGATGTGGGTGATGGCGATGTGGTCCGCCGCGTCGAGGGGGACGCCGGCCACGTCCAGCGCGCAGTGCAGCAGGACACGGTGCGCATCGACAGGGGCGAGCGCGGCCCCCGGCGCCGGGAAGGGCTGGGGCACCGTGATCGGCAGCAGGGGCGTTTCGAGGCGGTGCCTGGCGGGCCTTCCCCTTGTTCTCCATGTCATTTCGCCATGGCCTCCCGCCTCAGCGAGGTGCGCAGATGGAGGAACGCCCGGCGCCGCAACGCCTTCACGGCTCCCGTGGTGCGTCCGTCCATCTCCCGTGCGATGCGCTCATTGGGCCAGCCCGCCCAGTACTGGAGCAGGATCGTCTTGCGGTGATGGGCCGGCAGGGCGGCCAGCGCGGACCGCAGCGGCTCGTGCCGGATCATCTCCAGGGCCTGATCCTCCGCAGACGGCGCGGTGACGGTGTCCTGGGCTCTGGCGTCACCGATGAGCACTTCCCGTCGCACCCGCGAGGACCGGAAGTGGTCGATGATCAGATTGCGGGCGATGGTGATGAACCAGGCGCCGACATCGGCCCCGGTCGGGGCGTAGCGTGCCATCGCCCCGAAGGCACGCAGGAACGTTTCGCTTGTGATGTCCTCGGCCAGATGGCGATCGGTGACCCGTACCAGTACAAAGCGGAAAACCTCATGGTGGTAACAGCTGTACAGGCCGGCGAATGCCTGACTGTCGCCGGCGCGGGCTCGCTCGATCGTCGGACCAAGTGATGAAGGTGCGATTCTTCGGATAACCTTTTCTGTCAAGGCCTTCCCCAATTCTGGCTTGCGGGGTGGGTCGAACGGGGGTCGCCGGGTTGCAGCCGGCGGCCCCGCTTTCGTGGATCTCCGGTGGGGGCCGGATTTACCGATCCGGGTGAATTCCGTCAGCGGGCTCTCGGTGGCGCTGTCACTCGCTCTTGTCCCGTATCGAGCGGGTGTTCGCAGGTTGGACTATTTGATTCCCTGGTGTCCGTTCTGGGTTGGGGAACAAGGTGGACCAAAGTGGTGGACTATGCCTACGGAAGGGGCGCTTTGTTACCGAACAGAGATGATTCCGCGCTGGCGTGCGCCCCCCGTCCCAGCTGTGCTGGGCATCAATTTCTTTCATCGTCGAAGAAAAGAAGAGAAAACCGGGCGCATTCCGGTGATTGGGGAACGTACCTCTACGGACATCATCGACGTTGGACGGCCATGGAAGACGAGAGAATTGCCGCGGACAGGGCCGGTGAAATCCCGGAGCCGACACCCGTGAGCTGCGCGCCGTCGCAATCGCCGATCTATGACGCGCTCGTACGTGCCTGGCGCAGTCAGCGGCGCGCGGTCCCGAACCCGCGCAAGCCCACCGGCCGCTCCCTGCTGGTGCTGCCGCGCGCGCTCCCCTGCGGCGTGCTCGAGCTGCGATCACTCGAGCTGCCATCGGAGGACTGACGGCGCGACTCACCCGGCGCACACCGGCCCGACGTCACTCGTGCCGGTGGTCCCTGACGCGCTCAGTGGATCACTCGGGGCGCGCTGCGGGATGGTGATCGGATGCGACTCCCGATCAAGACCCTCACCCTCGCCACCGCCCTGCTCATGGGTGCGGTGGGCTGCACCTCGGTCGAGCCGGCGCCGCGGCCCGTGTCGCCCGGCCCGGCTCCGGCGGGCGGCGACCCCTCACCCGCAGCCGCCGAACGGCGGTACCCGGCCCAGCCGTCGGCGCGCGAGGAGTTGGTGACCACCGGCCCGGAGATCAAGCCCCGCCGGCACACACAGCCGGAGAACACCGGTGACCGCCCCGCGGCGGCGCCTGCCCGCGCCGTGCCCGATCCGACCGTGCGGCGCGCCGGGGCGCCGAAGCGCACGGTCCAGCGTCCGCGCACGCACCGTCCGCGTCCCGTGGTGCGCATGCCTCGTCCCCGGCCGAAGGCGTACGACATGCACGGCCTGTGCAACGCCTCCGACGGCCTCACGAACCCGGGCATCACGGCCATGTGCCGCGACGCGTACGACCGCTGAGACGGCAGTCCCGCGAGTGCGCCCACGGACCGCCCGTTCGGCGGTGTCGGTGTCGGCGGCACCGCACGCCCGCGTGCCGCACCGACGTGCCCGCACGGTGCCCCTGACCTACCGTGGGAGCACGCGTCGGGGGCCATATGAAGGGGCAGGGACCGCATGCGCCGTTACCCTCCGATCGCGGAGCACGGTCTCGTAGGGAACATGCGCACCGCCGCGCTGGTGTCGTCCGAGGGTGTCGTCGACTGGTTCTGCGCACCGCGCTTCGACGCGCCGAGCCTGTTCGGGGGGCTGCTCGACCACGACCGCGGCGGCCTCTTCGCCCTCACCTGCGACGCCCCGGGCACCACCGTGCGGCAGCTTTATCTCCCCGACACGGCTGTTCTGGTCACCCGGTTCCTCACCCCCGACGGTGTCGGCGAGGTCGTCGACTTCATGCCGGTCGACGGGCACGACCACCCGTCCGCGCCCACCCGGCTGGTCAGGGTGCTGCGGGTCACCCGCGGAACCGTCCGCTTCTCGCTCACCTGCCGGCCCCGCTTCGACTACGGGCGCGCCCCCCACCGCCTGCGGCTGGAGCCCGGGCAGGCCCACTTCGCGGCCGCCGGTACCCAGGCCCGGCTGGAGACCGTGGGCGCCGAGACCCTGACCCTGGAACGCGACGCCGACGACGTGCACGGCTCGGTGGTGCTCAAGCAGGGGCAGAGGGCAGCCATCGTGCTGACCGTGTACGCGGACGGGGACGAGCAGCCTGCCCCGGCGACGGAAGCCGGCGTCTGGAACGACTTCCAGGCGACCCGCGATTTCTGGCACGGCTGGACCCGGCGCAGCCGCTACCGCGGCCGCTGGCAGCACATGGTCAACCGCTCGGCCATCACCCTCAAGCTGCTCACCTATGCGCCCACCGGTGCTCCCGTCGCGGCGGTCACCATGGGGCTTCCGGAACAGATCGGCGGCGAGCGCAACTGGGACTACCGCTACACCTGGATCCGCGACGCCTCCCTGTCGGTCAGAGCCCTGCTGGACCTCGGGCTCGACGAGGAGGCGAACGCCTTCCGCCGCTGGCTGGGCGAGCGTCTGACGGGGGACCGGACCGTCACCGGAGAACCCCTGCAGATCATGTACCGCGTGGACGGCGATCCCCACCTCGCCGAGGAGATTCTCGGGCATCTCGAGGGCTACCGCGGCTCCGCCCCCGTACGGCTCGGCAACGGAGCAGCCGATCAGCTGCAGCTCGACATCTACGGCGAAGCGGTCTACGCGCTCGCCCAGGCCCGGGACGTCACGCAGTTCGTCGGCTACGACGGCTGGCGGAAGTTCGCCGAGTTCCTCGACTGGCTGTCCACCCGCTGGGACCAGCCCGACGAGGGCATCTGGGAGACCCGCGGCGGCCGGCAGCACTTCACGTACAGCCGTCTGATGTGCTGGGTGGCCTTCGACCGCGGTGTGCGGCTGGCGACGGATCTGGCCCGCCCGGCCCCCGTGGCCGCCTGGACCGCCGTCCGCGACCAGATTCTGGAACAGGTCATGGAGCGGGGCTGGAGCACCCGTCGCAGGGCCTTCGTCCAGCACTACGACAGCGAAGTGCTCGATGCCTCCCTGCTGTTGATGCCCATGGTCGGCTTTCTGTCACCCAAGGAGCCGCGCTGGCTGTCGACACTGGACGCCATGGAGGAGGAACTGGTCTCCGACAGCCTGGTCTACCGCTACGACCCCGGTGCGTCCCCCGACGGACTGCGCGGGAGCGAGGGCACGTTCTCCATGTGCAGCTTCCTGTACGTCGCTGCCCTCGCACGCTCCGGACAGCTCACCGTGGCCCGGTACGCCTTCGACAAGATGCTCACCTACGCCAACCATGTCGGTCTGTTCGCCGAGGAGATCGGCCCGACCGGCGAGCAGCTCGGCAACTTCCCCCAGGCGTTCACACATCTCGCACTGATCACCGCCGCCATGGAGCTCGACACCGCACTCGACACGGCGGAGGCGGCAAAGAACCGTTGACGGTGCGGCCGTTGCCGGCTCAGTCGACCGGCCAGGTGTGCGCCGGGGCGTTGAGATGCATGTACTCCATGTAGTGCAGCGTCATGCGCCGCAGCGCCTCATGACGGTCGACCTGCCCGCCACCCTCGATGTGGTGGACCATCTCCGACTGCCACAAGGCGCCGTTGCGGCCGGTGACACACCGCTGCTCGATGATCCCGAGCAGCGGTTCCCGCCAGGCGGCGTCCATGCCGGAGATCTCGAGCCCCTGGTGTGCCAGCGGCAGCAGGCGCCGCAGCACGAGTTCGGCGGCCGGCACCTCACCCGCGCCCGGCCAGTACAGGCGCGCGTCGATCCCGTGCCGTGCCGCGGTGTGCAGGTTCTCCTCCGCCGCCGAGAACGACATCCGCGACCACACCGGCCGCTCCTCTTCGACGAGGGCGCGCGTCAGCCCGTAGTAGAAGGCGCCGTTCGCCAGGGTGTCGGCCACCGTGGGCCCGGCCGGCAGCACGCGGTTCTCGACCCGCAGATGCGGTTCGCCGCCGGCAACGGCGTACACCGGACGGTTCCAGCGGTAGATCGTGCCGTTGTGCAGGGTGAGCTCGCCCAGATCGGGGACGCCGCCGCTGTCGAGCTTGTCCAGCGGGTCCTCCTTCTCGCACAGGGGCAGCAGCGCGGGGAAGTAGCGCACGTTCTCCTCGAAGAGATCGAAGACGCTGGTGATCCACCGCTCGCCGAACCACACCCGGGGCCGCACACCCTGCACCTTGATCTCTTCCGGCCGGGTGTCGGTGGCCTGCTCGAACAGGGGGATCCGGGTCTCGCGCCACAGCTCGTTGCCGAACAGGAAGGGTGAGTTCGCCGCCAGCGCCACCTGCACGCCCGCGATCGCCTGGGCGGCGTTCCAGTAGCGCGGGAACTCGTCGGGCGAGACCTGGAGATGGAACTGGGTGCTGGTGCACGCAGCCTCCGGCGTGATCGTGTCCGCGTACGTCCGCAGCCGGTCCACCCCGTCCAGCTCGATCCGCAGATCCTCCCCGCGGGCCGCGAAGACCTGCTCGTTCAGCAGCCGGTACCGCGGATTCTCCGACAGCGCCGCCCCGCTCACATGGCTCTGCCGCAGCGTCGGCAGGATCCCGATCATCATCAGGTGCGCCCCCAAGGCCGCCGCCCGTTCCTCTGCGTGGTTCAGCGCGTCCCGGATCTCCTGCTCCCAGGAATCGGGTCCGCCCGCGGTCAGCCGGGTGCGCGGCGGGATGTTGATCTCCAGATTGAACCGGCCGAGCTCGCTCGACCAGGCGGGATCGGCGATCGCGTCGAGCACCTCGGTGCTGCGCATCGCGGGCTCCCCGGTGGCGTCCACCAGGTTCAGTTCGATCTCCAGACCCACCTGGGGCCGTTCGAACTCGAACTGTTCCTCACGCAACATCCGCGCGAACGCATCGAGGCAGTGCTGCATCTTGCTGCGGTACCGGCGCCGGTCGTCACGGGTGAACACCATCGCCGGGACGTCTCGTCCCATCGGCCCTCCCGGGTCCCCTCGGCAGATGCCCACCTTCAGCGTGCCACTCAACGCCGGACCGGACCACCGAGAGCCGCGGGACCGGGCCGCGACGGCCGGGCGTGAGGACTTGGGCCCGGGGCGGACACGGAGGCGATATACCGGTGAAACACCCGGTCCCTAATTTCTGTCGCACGACAGGAATAAGTGACAGGGGCTGCCATGACCGCCACCACTCCCAGCGGCGTACGACCCGGGCCGGCCGGAACCGGCCCGGAGGGTGACGCCGCCGACTCCGCCGAGCTCGCAGGATTCGGGTACCAGCAGGAACTGCGCCGCCGGATGGGCCGCTACGCCTCCTTCGCCGCCGGATTCTCCTTCATCTCCGTCCTCACGACCGTCTTCCAGTTCTTCGCCCTCGGCTACTCGTTCGGCGGCCCGGCCTTCTTCTGGACCTGGCCCGTCGTCCTCGCGGGACAGCTGCTGGTCGCCGCCTGCTTCGCCGAACTAGCCGCCCGCTACCCCATCGCCGGCGCGATCTACCAGTGGTCGACCAGGCTCAGCACCCCGGCCTTCGGCTGGTACGCGGGCTGGCTCATGGTGATCGGCAGGATCGTCGTGGTCGGCGCCGCGGCACTCGCGCTGCAGGCCGTGCTGCCCGCCATATGGTCAGGCTTCCAGCTGGTCGGCGGCGATCCGTCGCCGACATCCGCGAGCGGCGCCGCGAACGCCGCGCTGCTCGGTCTGATGCTGCTCGCCGTCACCACGCTCGTGAACGTGCTCGACAACCGGGTGCTGACCGTCGTCAACACCATCGGGGTGACCGCGGAGATCGTGGGTGTCGGTCTGATCGTGACCCTGCTCCTCACCCATTCCGACCGCACCCCGGGCATCACGTTGCACACCGGAGAGGCGGGCGGCGCGATCGGTGCCCTGCTCATCGGCTCCTTCACGGCCGCCTATGTCCTGATCGGCTTCGAGAGCGCGAGCGAGATGAGCGAGGAGACGGTCAACCCCCGGCGGACCGCGCCGCGTACGACCTTCAGCGCGCTCACCACCTCCGGAGTGTGCGGCGGGCTGCTGCTGCTCGGCGGTCTGCTCGCGGCGCCGAGCCTCACCGACGGACGGCTCGCCACGGAAGGCCTCTCGTACGTCCTGACGAGCACCCTCGGCGACGGCATCGGCAAGGTGCTGCTCGCCGATGTCGTCCTGGCCGTCTGCGCGGCCACCCTCGCCATCCAGACATCGGCCACCCGCATGCTGTACTCCATGGCGCGCGACCGCCAGATGCCCTGCTCGACGATGCTCGCCAAGGTGCCCCGCCGCACCGGGATGCCGGCTGCGGCAGCCGTCGCGGTGGGCGTGCTCGCCGCACTGCTCCTGCTGCTCAACTTCCTCTCCCCGGAAGCCCTGCTGGCCATCGGCACCACCTGCATCGCGATGGTCTACCTGGCCTATGCGATGGTCACGGGCCCGATGCTCGTGCGACGGCTGCGCGGACAGTGGGGCGAGCCCGGTCCGGACGAGAAGGACGAGACGGGCCGGCCGCTGTTCTCGCTGGGGCGGTGGGGCCTGCCGGTCAACGCGGTGGCGCTCGCGTACGGCCTGCTCATGACGGTCAACCTGGCCTGGCCCCGGCAGGCGGTGTACGACCCGTCCGGCGGTCACTGGTACTTCCAGTGGTTCACCGTTCTGTTCCTCGCGGGCGCACTCGCCCTCGGCGCGCTCGTACGCGCCTTGCGGAGCCGCCGGGGAGCCTGAGGGCTGCCGAGCGCCAGGGCAACGACACGCCCCTGGCCCTCCCGTCGCGCGGACGGGAGGGCCAGGGGCGTGCGGCTGTGCTCCGTGACGCGGCGGGCCGTGAGCACCACGTAACGGAGCGGCAATCGGAGGGCAATCCGGCGGACGCGGGCTCCTCCTAATTTCTGTCATGCGACAGAAATGCTGAATGCCGAGCCGGAGGAGGTCCGCCGCCATGGCGACCGCGACAACAGACGGGGCCCGCGACCACGCCCGGGCCCAGGACGGCACGAAGACCGAGGCCATGCCGGTGGTCCCCGCCACCGACTGGCCCGCGCCGCCCTGCGAAGCCGGGCACCTGGTGTGGGCGGAGACCGTGGCGGGCGGCGGCTACACCCACCGCGTCCTTGCCCGGGGCACCGAGCTGCGGCTCACCGACCTCAAGGGCGACGCCTGCGCCCATGTGCTGCTCCACGCCGACGGCCGCCCCTGGGAGCGCCTCAACGCCGCCGACACCGTGAAGGTCCAGTGGAACGCGTATCTGCGGGCCGGACAGCAGCTCCTGTCGGACCAGGGCCGGGTGCTCGCCACCCTCGTCACGGACACCTCGGGCCGGCACGACGCCCTGTGCGGCACCTCCACCCTCGTACGCAACACGCGGCGCTACGGCGACGGTGCCGCGTGCTCCGCCTCTCCGGCCGGCCGCGAGCTGCTGACCCTCGCTGCCCTGAAGAACGGCCTGGAGTCGCGCGACCTGCCGCCGTCCGTCTCCTTCTTCCAGGGCGTGGAGGTCCGCGACGACGGCACCCTCGACTTCACGGGACCTGCGGGCCCGGGCGCCTCGATCACACTGCGCGCGGAGCAGGACGTCACCGTGCTGATCGCCAACGTCCCGCATCCGCTCGATCCGCGCCCCGAGTACATCAGCACCCCGCTCGAGGTGCTCGCCTGGCGCGCTGCCCCCACCGACCCCGGCGATCCGCTGTACGACGCAACCCCCGAGGGCCGCCGCGCCCACCTCAACACCCGCGAATTCCTCGCCGCGAAGGGACAATCATGACCGTCGTACCCGCCCGCGCCGCCTGGAGCGCCGTCGTCCGCGCCGGCGAGCAGCTCACCATCACCGACCTGCACGGCAACCAGGCAGTCGACTTCCTGGTTTACGACGTGCACGACACCGCAGTGCGTTACAGCGCCCCCGACACCCTCCAGGCCCAGGGGAACATCTTTCTGACCACCGGCAGCGTGCTGATGTCCAACGAGCACACGCCCTTGATGACCGTCACCGAGGACACCTGCGGACGCCACGACACCGTCGGCGGCGCCTGCTCCAAGGAGTCGAACACCCTGCGCTACGGCCACCACACATGGTCGCAGCATGCCTGCGTCGACAACTTCCTCACCGAAGGCGCACGACACGGCCTGGGTAAACGCGATCTCGTCTCCAACGTCAACTGGTTCATGAACGTACCGGTCGAGAAGGACGGCACCCTCGGCATCGTCGACGGCATCTCCGCGCCCGGCCTGCGTGTCACCCTGCGCGCCGAGCGGGACGTGCTCGTCCTCGTCTCCAACTGCCCCCAGATCAACAACCCCTGCAACGGCTTCGAGCCGACCGCCGTCGAGATGACGATCGGCAGGGCCGTCGCATGACCGCCTTCGACACCCTGCTCGTCGCCAACCGCGGCGAGATCGCGGTCCGCATCATCCGCACGGCCCGGCGCCTCGGGCTGCGCACCGTCGCGGTCTTCTCGGACCCCGACCGCTCGGCGCCCCACGTCAGGCTCGCCGACGAGGCCGTACGACTGGGCCCTGCGCCGGCCAAGGAGTCCTACCTCGACGCCGATCTCGTCCTCAGGGCGGCGAAGGACACGGGCGCGGGCGCCATCCATCCCGGCTACGGATTCCTCTCCGAGGATGCGGACTTCGCACGCCGCTGCGAGGCGGCAGGCATCGTCTTCGTCGGCCCGAGCGCCGCCCAGCTCGACCTCTTCGGCGCCAAACACACCGCGCGCGCCGCCGCCGAGGCCGCCGGCGTCCCCCTCGCCCCCGGCAGCGGCCTGCTGCCCGGCCTCGACGCCGCACTGGCGGCAGCCGACGAAATCGGCTACCCGGTCATGCTGAAGGCCACCGGCGGCGGCGGCGGGATCGGCATGCGCGCGGTGCACGACCGCGCGGAACTGGCCGACGCCTGGGAGCGCGTGCAACGCGTCGCAGCCGCCTCCTTCTCCTCGGCGGGCGTGTTCCTGGAGCGTCTCGTCGAACGCGCCCGCCATGTCGAGGTGCAGGTCTTCGGCGACGGCGAAGGGCGGGTGATCACCTTCGGCGACCGCGACTGCTCGCTGCAGCGCCGGAACCAGAAAGTGGTGGAGGAGGCACCCGCACCCGGCCTGCCCCGCGCCCTGCGGGAACAACTGGCCGCATCGGCCCGGAGCCTCTGCGGGAGCGTCGGCTACCGGTCGGCAGGGACAGTGGAGTTCGTGTACGACGCGGCACGTGACGAGGCGTACTTCCTCGAGGTCAACACCCGCCTCCAGGTGGAACACCCGGTGACCGAGGCGATCTACGGGGTCGACCTCGTCGAGTGGATGCTCCGCCTCGCGCAGGGCGACACCGGCGTCGTACGAGAGCCGGGCACGCCCCGCGGCCACGCCGTCGAGGCCCGCGTGTACGCCGAGGACCCGTCCCGTGACCACCGCCCCGGCGCCGGCCTGCTGACCCGGGTGGACTTCCCCGCGGACGTCCGGGTCGACACCTGGATCGAGACGGGTACGGAGGTGACGACGGCGTACGACCCCCTGCTGGCCAAGGTCGTGGCGTACGGAACCGATCGCGCCGACGCGCTGCGGCGCCTGGACGCGGCACTGGCCGCCACCCGTGTCGACGGCATCGAGACCAATCTCGGACTCGTCCGCGCGGCACTCGCCGACACCTCGGTCCAGGCCGCGACCCACACGACCGCGAGCCTCGCGACGGTCAGCGACCCCACGCCGCGTATCGAGGTCATGGCGCCCGGCACGCTGACCACCGTCCAGGACTGGCCGGGACGCACGGGCTACTGGAGCGTGGGCGTGCCGCCGTCCGGGCCGATGGACGACCTGTCCTTCCGCCTGGGCAACCTGGCGCTCGGCAACGACGCGGGCGCACCCGGACTGGAGTGCACACTCGAGGGCCCGGCGCTGCGGTTCACCCACGCGACGACCGTGTGCGTCACCGGCGCACCGGCGCCGGTGACCGTGGACGGTGCACCCGCTGCCCAGTGGGAGCCGGTCACCGTCCCGGCCGGATCCTGCCTGCGGATCGGCGCCCCGGACGGGCCGGGCCTGCGGACCTACCTTCTGCTGGCCGGCGGCGGCCTCGACGTCCCGGACTTCCTGGGCAGCACCGCCACCTTCACCCTGGGCCGATTCGGCGGACACGGCGGCCGCCCGCTGCGCACGGGCGATGTGCTGCACGGCGGTACGACCTCGGCGGCAGCGACCGCCGTGCCCCCCGACGACCGGCCCCGCATCGGCGGGGAATGGCACATCGGCGCCGCCGAAGGACCGCACGCGGCACCGGAGTTCTTCACCGAGGAGGACATCCACGAGTTCTACGGCGCCCAGTGGAAGGTCCACTTCAACTCCGCACGTACGGGCGTGCGGCTGATCGGGCCGAAGCCCCGGTGGGCACGGACCGACGGCGGCGAGGCCGGGCTGCACCCGTCCAACATCCACGACACGCCCTACTCGGTGGGCGCCGTCGACTACACGGGTGACATGCCGGTGCTGCTCGGGCCGGACGGCCCCTCGCTCGGAGGGTTCGTCTGCCCCGCGACCGTCGTGACGGGCGAACGCTGGAAGCTCGGACAGCTGCGCCCCGGCGACACGGTCCGGTTCGTTCCCGTCACCACCGCAGGACGGGCGCGCCCCGCCGTCGTCGACGGCGGGATCCTGGCGCGCGGCGAGTCGGTCACCTACCGACGCAGCGGGGACGACAACGTACTCGTCGAGTTCGGGGAGATGAATCTGGACCTGGCCCTGCGGATGCGCGTGCACGCGCTGGCCGAGGCGGTGGCGGCAGCGAACCTGCCAGGGGTGCGGGATCTGACCCCGGGCATCCGCTCGCTCCAGATCCGGATCGATCCGGACGCCTTGTCCCAGGAAGCGCTGCTGCCCACGCTGGTAGGCCTGGAGTCCGGACTCGGCCCCACCGACGGCCTCGTGGTCCCCTCCAGGACCGTTCATCTGCCGCTGTCCTGGGACGACCCGGCCACCCGCGAGGCGATCGCCCGCTACATGGCGGGCGTACGCGACGACGCTCCTTGGTGCCCGTGGAACATCGAGTTCATCCGCAGGATCAACGGACTCGACACGGCCGACGACGTGTACCGCACGGTCTTCGAAGCCGAGTATCTCGTCCTGGGCCTCGGCGACGTCTACCTGGGCGCACCCGTCGCAACCCCCCTGGACCCGCGCCACCGGCTGGTGACGACGAAGTACAACCCGGCCCGGACCTGGACCGCGGAGAACTCCGTGGGCATCGGCGGCGCCTACCTGTGCATCTACGGCATGGAGGGCCCCGGCGGATACCAGTTCGTCGGGCGCACCACCCAGGTGTGGTCCCGCTGGCAGGAACGCCCGTGGCTGCTGAACTTCTTCGACCGGATCAGGTGGTATCCGGTGGAGGCGGACGAACTCCTGGAGCTGCGTGCGGACATGGCGGCGGGACGCTTCACGCCGCAGATCGAGGACGGCACTTTCTCGCTCGCGGACCACCAGCGCTTTCTCGCCGACAACGCACCGTCCATCGCGGCATTCCGCGCCCGACAGGCAGCCGCCTTCTCCGCCGAACGCGACGCGTGGGAGGCGGCCGGCGAGTTCGACCGTGACGAGGCCCACGCCCCGTCACCTGTCGCCGAGCCCGCCGTTGAACTGCCCGACGGTGCCCGGCTGGTGGAGGCGGAATTCGCGGCCTCGGTCTGGCAGCTGCATGTCGAGCCCGGCACCGAGGTGGCGGCGGGCCAGCCCCTGCTCACCCTGGAGGCCATGAAGATGGAATCCCGGGTGCACGCACCCTCCGCGGGCCTGATCAGCAGGCTGCTGGTCGCCCCCGGCTCCCAGGTCGAAGCGGGTACGCCTCTGCTCGTCCTCGCACCGTCCCCCGAATGACACCCGCTGACCCTTCAAGGAGCTCCTGCCATGCCTGCCACCGCGCTCGACCGGGTGCGTGATGCCTACGCCCGTATCGCGCACGTCCGCAGACCGGACGTCTGGATCACCCTCCGTCCCCTCGCCGAAGCCGAGGAGGACGCCCGGGCCGTCGACCGCCGCCTGGCCGCCGGTGAGCAACTGCCGCTCGCCGGGCGGACCCTCGCCGTGAAGGCCAACATCGACATCGCCGGCGTCCCGACCACGGCCGGCTGCCCCTCCTACGGATACCGGCCGGCCGCGGACGCCACGGCAGTTGCCCGCCTCAAGGCAGCGGGTGCCATCGTGCTCGGCAGCACCAACATGGACCAGTTCGCCACAGGTCTCGTCGGCACCCGTTCGCCCTACGGAGCCGTGCCCAGTGTGCTCGACCCGGCCCGCGTCGCCGGCGGGTCGAGCTCGGGATCCGCGGTCGCGGTGGCCCTGGCCATCGCCGACCTCGCCCTCGGCACCGACACCGCCGGCTCCGGGCGCGTACCCGCCGCGTTCAACAACATCGTGGGACTCAAGCCAAGCCGCGGGCTCGTGCCCACCGATGGTGTCGTCCCCGCCTGCGCGAGCCTGGACTGCGTCAGTGTCTTCGCCCGCACCCTCCCCGAGGCCGAACTCGCGCTCGCCCTCGTCGCGTCCCCGCCCGGCCGCCGCGCCCCGCACCGCTCGCCCGGCCCATGGCGTATCGCCGTGCCCACGAACGCGCAGTTGGGAGAGATGGACGACGGCTGGGCGGAGGCCTTCGAGGCCGCGGCGGCGCGACTCGCCGCAGCCGGGGCCCAGCTCGTCCCCGTCGACCTCACCCCGTTCACCGAGGCCGCGGCCATGCTGTACGAGGGCGCGTTCGTCGCCGAGCGCTACACCGCGGTGGGTGCCTTCGTCGACAAGGAGACCCCCGACCTCGACCCCACTGTCGCCTCCATCATCCGGGGTGCCCGCGACATCCCCGCGCACCGGCTCTTCGCCGACCAGGCCCGCCTCGCGGAGCTGCGCACCCGCGCCATGGCCGGCTTCGCCGCCGAGGATGCGGATGCACTGCTCCTGCCCACCACGCCCGGTCATCCGACGCTCGCCGACGTCGCCGCGGACCCGATCGGGGTGAACGCACGGCTCGGCAGGTTCACCAACTCCACCAACCTCTTCGACCTCGCGGCGGTCGCCATTCCCGCAGGTGTCCTCGAGGACGGCCACCCCTTCGGGGTCATGCTGACCGGCCCGGCCGGCACGGACGACCGCCTCGCCCGGATCGCCGCCCACCTCACCCCGCCCGCCCGGATCGCCGTCGTCGGAGCCCACCTGACCGGTCAGCCCCTCAACCACGAACTCCTCGCCCTCGGGGGACGCTTGCTGTCCCGGACCTCCACCGCATCCGTCTACCGGCTGTTCGCCCTGCGCACCGATCCGCCGAAGCCCGGACTCGTCCACACCGGTGAGGGCGGCACCGCCGTCGCGGCCGAGGTCTGGGAACTGCCCGTCCAGGGACTCGGCATCCTGACCGCCGCGCTGCCCCGCCCGATGGCGATCGGCCGTGTCGAACTCGCGGACGGCACCACGGCGCCGGGCTTCCTGTGCGAACCGGGCGCGGTCCAGGACGCCGAGGACATCAGTCACCACGGCGGCTGGCGCGCGTACCGGAACAGCTGATGTGACGAGATGGCATAGGGGGCATTCGGGTGGTGTGTTGCTCGCGGTGCAACTGAAGGAGGCCGCGCACGCTTCCTATCGCTCAGCGAGACCACTACTGAGGAGGAACGTGTGACTGCCTGGCAGCTCTCCACTCACGTGATGCCGACGACGGGATCGACGATCGACCCGTACCGTTTCCCCGGCGCCGACGCCTGCGACCCGTTCGACGAAGCAGCCGGGGACCGTGGGGCCGACGACTTCTTCCTGCCCGCCCCGGAACCCGGACAGCGGGTGCAGGTGACGCTGGAACCCGCGGACCGGCGGCGGCTCGATCTCCACGCCGCCCTGACCACCGCGGGCATCGCCCCCCGCCCCGGCGACCTCGCGGCCATCGAAGCCCTGTGCGCCCTGGACGACAGGACCAACGCGACGGTCCAGCGCTGGATCACCAGCGTGCAATGAGGCGCGGGAAGGGGGCCGGCCGGGCGCACCCGGCCTGCCCCCTCACCGGCACCCATCACAACCGACTTGTGGGGTAGGCGCAGTCGGGAAGGGGACGGTACGCCGTCCGAGTTTCCGCACCCAAGGAGGCACAGTGCCCGGACTGCTCGCACGCATCAAGCACGTGATCCGCACGCCGCAGGGCCGGCGGGCGATCGACTCGGCCCGTCGGGCCGCCGCCGACCCGAGAAGGCGGGCGCAGGCCCGTCAGGCCCTCGACCGCCTGCGCGGGCGACGCCGCTGACACGGCCCCGTGGAAATCCGGTGGTCCGGCTCCGGCGGGTGATGGCAGGATGCGTCGCATGACGAAGAGAATCGAGACCTTCACCCGCCGGTGAGCGTGAGCGACGAGCGCAAGGCGCTCGCCCCCCGGACATCGCTGTACGACCACGCACTGCGCCTGCATCGCCAGGCGCCCGACGAACCGCTGCCCGACGGTGGCAGGCCGCTCCCCGACCAGTCGGCCCAGCCCGGCAGGTCGGGTTCCGTCACCGAACGCAGCGCAGGGTTGCAGGACGCTCTGACCTGCCTCGGCGGTGGGGACATCGAGCGCACCGCCCAGGAACTGCACACCCGCGTCCTGGGTCTGGACCTCTCCGCACGCGAGGTGTCACGGTCGCTGGAGGCGGTGCCGCTCCCGGACGGCGAGTGGTGCCGCTCACTGGGCAGACACCTCGTACGCCACGCGGTGGACCGCCGCACCGTCTGGGTCGGGCTCGCGCTGCTGGGCCGTCACGGCCTCCCACGGGACGCGGAGTTGATCCGGACCGTCGGACTGCTGGCCTGCTGCACGGGCCCGGCAGCCGACGCGCTGGTGGCCGTCGACTGTGCCACGGGCGACCTCAGCTGGCTCGCGGAGCGCTCCCACCCACGGCGACGGCGCAAACTGATCGAAGCGCTCTGCACCCGCGGCGACCCAGCGTCCCGCAGGTGGCTCCTGGCCGAACCGCTCGACCGCCGAACCACCCCCGCCTCCCAGGCGCGCAGTATCGCCGAAAGCACCCGACTCGCCGAAGTGCTGGACCAACAGCCCCTCGACGCAGCCACGCTGGCCCAGGCCGCCCGGCTGCTGGCCGTCATGACCGACCCGAACGACTACCGGTCCGCGATCGGGCAGTACACGGACGCGATGCCCGCGTATGCGGCCCTCGTACGCCGGCTCGGTGAACTCCCGCCCTCGCTCGATCATTACGCCCTCCTGCTGTCCCTCCTCCTCGACCTCCACAGCGGCCGGAGCGCCCTGCTGGACTGGGAACCGGGCGAGCGGGAACGGATCGCCGTCGCCCTCAGGTCGGTGCTGTCCCACCCGGAGTGGACCGGCCAGGTCACAGCGGCCGAACCGTCCGCCGACATCGCCGAGCGACGGCGGGCCGCGTGGATCCTGCATGCGACCGGCGCGACGTACTCCTTCGCCCCTGCCGAACGCCGGGCGTTCAACCGGCTGGCGGTGCAGGTCACCGTGCCGGATCCGGCGGGCCCTGGACAGGTGGAGACCCGCCTTCTCGTGGACGGCACACCTGTGATCGCCCAGGCATTCGACAGCGGGCAGGCGCAGACTCCCGAGTACCTGCTCGGCCGCGGGCTGCTCCGGGCGTCCGAGGAGCCCACGGACGTGCAGCTCGCGGAGGCATGGTGCACCGAGGGATGCTGCGGTGCCCTGTACGTCACCATCAGCCGCGAAGGCGACACCGTCGTATGGCGCAACTGGCGCCGTCCGAACGCTTCGCGGTCCGCTGCCGAACTCCCGTTGCCGGGCGAACTCCGCTTCGACGCGGCCGAGTACGACGAGGAGATCAGCCGCGCCGAGAGCGATCACACCTGGGAGTGGCCGGCCCGCACCGTGGCGCGGTTACTGGGTGAGCGCCTGCGCGCCGAGCCCGGTCTGCTCGGCCGGTGGCGCTGTGCACCGGGCTGGATCGGCACCCACTACGCCGAGCCCGAGCAGGTCGAGCTGTCGTTCACGTACCCCAGCCCCCCGGCGCAGGACACCGGGAATGCGTGGGTCCAGTTCGTCTGGACCCTGCCCGACGGCGGCACGCCGCCCGAGGAACGGGCCGAGGCCGCGTTGCGGCGGCTGGCCGAGGTGAACCCGACGACGTACGCGACCCTTGCCGGCGGGAGCCGCGAGGCCGCTCAGGCACTGGGGTTCACCTGGCCGGAGCGGTCGCGTGCCTGAAGGTTCACGGCCCCGTGGCTCGTCTGGGCGGGGGGCCGTTGGTGGTTGGGGTCGGTGGGTGGATTCCGCGGGCCCGTGCGGTCAGGGCAGCTTGACCGCGAGGAGGTCGACGGGGCGGATGTCCGGCGGTGACGCCAGCATCGTCGGCGCCGCCTCCATCAGGGCCGCGGCGATCCGGCCCTGCAGATGGCCCGTCCGCCCCTCCTCGTTCTCGAACGTGTCGAAGACGCCGAAGGTGGTCTCGCTCTCCCGGAACGCGAACCAGGTCACGGTGTGCTCCTCCTCGCGGGCGAGCTGCAAGGCACTCTGCAGCAGGCCCTGCACCTGGTCGGCGTACTCCGGCTTGGCCTCGATGCGCGCCAGCAGTCCGATGTTCATGAGGTTGCTCCTTGGCTGTGCGGTGCACCCGGATTCGGGGACAGCATCAACGTAGGCCGCCGATCCGTACCGACCCAGTGTCGTAAACGACGTGTCGGATACCATTTCCGCCATGGATGTCGCGCTGGTGGTGTACGACGGTGTGTTCGACTCCGGGCTCTCGGCGCTGCTGGACGTGCTGGACGCGGCCAACGGGATGCGCGGCGAGCTGCCCCATCCGCCGCCCGTCTGGCAGGTGACGACGGTCGGCGCCCGCCGCCGGGTCCGCACCGGCGCGGGCCACCTCGTGACGGCCGAACCGGTGAGCGCCGCCGCGCACGCTGATCTGCTGCTCGTCCCGGCGCTCGCCGAGAGGCGGCCCGACACGCTCCTCGAGCAGATCGCCGGTCCCGCGCTCGCGCCCGTACGCGACCTCGTGGCCGCCACCCGCGAACGCGGTGCACCCGTCGCCTCGGCCTGCACCGGCACCTTCGTCCTGGCCGAGTCCGGGATCCTGGACGGGCGGGAGGCGACCACCACCTGGTGGCTCGCGCCGCTGTTCCGAAAACGTTTTCCGTCGGTCACGCTCGACGAGACGCGGATGGTGACGACATCGGACGGGGTGACGACGGCCGGCGCCGCCTTCGGGCACGTCGATCTCGCACTCGCCGTCGTCCGGATGACCAGCCCCGCCCTTGCGGATCTGATCGCCCGATACCTCGTCGTCGACGAACGGCCCTCGCAGTCGGCGTACACCATCCCGAGCGCCCTGGCCCAGAACGATCCGCTCGTCGCCGCGTTCGAACGATGGGTGCGGCTGCATCTCGACGGGCCGATCGGGATGGCCGAAGCGGCCCGGTCCCTGGGGGTGAGCGAACGCACCCTCCAGCGGACGGTCCGCCGGGTGCTCGGCACCTCACCGCTGCGCTTCGTACAGGATCTGCGCGTCGAGCAGGCCTCGCACCTGCTGCGCACGACGGACCTGTCGCTGGAGTCCATCGCCCGCAAGGTCGGCTACGAGCACGCCAACACCCTGCGGATCCTGCTGCGCGAGCGGACGGGCAACACGGCCGGGTCGCTGCGCGGACGCTGAACCGCAGGCAGGACCGGCGCACGGTGAAAGTCTCTGGGCATTGTCGGTGCCCGTCCTTACCATGGTCATCAATTCCGGGCCCTCCTCGGCGGCGCAGGCACGCCTGTGTACGCGTGCCTGCACCGCCGAGGCCGGGGGCCGGGCCATATCGCGATTCGTGAGGGGGGGACCCCGCGATCGCCCGACCCGCGCCCGCGGCCGCCACATCGGAGTCGCGAGGACGCCCCCTGCGCCCATGAACCTCTCCTCGCCCGAATCCTCTCGACCAGCAGCAGACGCGTCGCCCGACGGCGACCAGGCGTCCCTGCCGACGGCCAACACCTTCCAGGTGGACCTGCGAGGTCTTGTCGACCTGCTCTCCCACCACCTCTACTCGAGTCCCCGCGTCTACGTGCGCGAACTGCTCCAGAACGCGGTGGACGCCGTCACCGCCCGCCTCGCCCATGACCCGTCGGCGCCCATGAACATCCGCCTCACGGCGACCGGCGACGCCGTCGTCATGGAGGACACGGGCGTCGGCCTGACCTCCGACGAGGTGCACACGCTGCTCGCCACCATCGGCCGCAGTTCCAAACGCGACGGTCTGGAGAACGCGCGGCAGGAGTTTCTCGGCCAGTTCGGCATCGGGCTGCTCGCCTGCTTCGTCGTCGCCCGGCAGATCCGCGTCGTGTCGCGGTCCGCGCGCAAGCCCGATGAGCCGCCCGTCGAGTGGCTGGCGAGCGACGACGGCTCGTACACAGTGCGGACCCTGCCCCACGAGGCCCGGCCGGAACCCGGCACGACCGTCCGGCTGGAGCCGCGACCCGGCGCCCAGGAATGGACCGACCCCGGGCGCGTCGCCGAACTCGCCGCTGACTTCGGTTCGCTGCTGCCCCACGACGTCACCTTCACCGGCCCGGACGCCATCGACCGCCCCCTGACCGAGCGGCCCGCCGTATGGGACCGGGCCCACCCGACGCCCACCGCCCGCCGTGTCGCGCTCGCCGGGCACTGCTCGCGTGTCTTCGGGTTCACCCCGCTCGACTCCATCGACCTGGACCTGCCCGTCGCCGGGGTGCGAGGAGTCGGCTACGTCCTCCCCGCCGCGACCAGCCCTGCCCACCGGGCCGCCCACCGCGTCTACCTGAAGGGCATGCTTCTCACCGACCGGGCGGACAACCTGCTTCCGGACTGGGCGTTCTTCGTCCGGGTCGTCCTCGACACCGACACCCTTCGCCCCACGGCCTCCCGGGAGAACCTGTACGACGACGAGACGCTCGCCGCCGTACGCGACGCGCTGGGCGTCCGGATCCGGGAATGGCTCGCCGAGCTCGCAGCCGGTGATCCCGACCGCCTCGCCACCTTCCTCACCGTGCACCATCTGGGCGTCAAGTCCATGGCCCGGCACGACGCGGAGCTGTTCGCGCTGATGCTGCCGTGGCTGCCGTTCGAAACCAGCGACGGCCGCGTCACGCTCGACGAGTTCGTCCGCGCGCACCCCCAGGTCCACTTCACGCGCACCGTCGAGGAGTTCCGACAGGTCTCGCCCATCGCGGCCGCACACGGCCTGGGAGTCGTCAACGGCGGGTACACCTACGACGCCGATCTCATCGCCCTGCTGCCGCAGATCAGGGACGACGTCACCATCAGCGAACTCGACGCGGGCGCCGTCACGGCACATCTCGACCCCGTCGAGCCCCACCTGGAACTGGCCCTCGCCGCTTTCCTCGCCACGGCCCGGACCCGCCTCGACCCACTCGCGTGCGACGTGGCGCTACGGGCCTTCCAGCCGGTGACCGTACCGGCGCTCTTCCTCGACGACCGCGAAGCCCGCCACGAGCGGGACCGAGCAGCAGCCGAGGAGAGCGCCGACAATCTGTGGAGCGACATCCTCGGCGCACTGCGCGGCTCGGCACCGCGCGCCCGGCTCGTCCTCAACCACAACAACCCCTTGGTCCGCCGCATCGCCTCCATCACCGACGCCGAACTGGCCGGCACCGCCGTCGAGTCGCTGTACGGCCAAGCCCTGCTGATGGCCCAGCGCCCCCTGCGCCCCGCCGACACGTCATTGCTCAACCGGGCCTTCCTCGGCCTCCTGGAATGGGCCACACATCCGATCACCGCTCAGGCCGTCACGTCCGAGGAGGGCGACAAGTGACCACCAGCCCGCCCCCCGAGGACATCCGCCGCGCCCTGTGGGAGAACGCGTCCGCGCCCAACGGCCTCCTGCGCAACGCGCGCGCCGAGGAACTTGTCGCGGCCGCCGAGTCGACGGGGGACCGCGATCTGCTCCGCCAGGCCCTGTTCGGCCTGATCAAGGCGTACGAGTACAGCACCGAGCGGGGCAAGATGATGGTCCCGTTCGCCCGGCTCCTTCAGGAGTGGGACCAGGACCCGTCGGCGTTCGACTCCAGTGACACCTACACCTTCCACTGGCTGTTCAAATGGGTCAGCTCCGGCATGCTGTCCCTGCCGGAGATGCCGCTCGCGAGCATGGAGAAGTGGCTCGCCGAGATGGAGCGCCGGTACCGCGTCGGCGGTTACAGCGAACGAGCCGTTCGGCAGGCCGAGTTCGAACTCGCCGACGACACCGGCGACACCGAGCGGGCGGCGCGCGCGTTCGCCGCGTGGACCGCGGCTGACCGTGATCAGATGGCCAACTGCCACGCCTGCGAGCTCAACGACCAGGGCTGGTACTGGCTGCGACAGGGACAGGACGAGAAGGCGCTGCAGGTGTGGGAGCCGGTCCTCGCCGGCCGCTCGACCTGCATGGAGGAGCCGCACCGGGTCCTCGCCAAGTCGCTGCTGCCGCTGTTGCGGACCGGGCGCGCCGACGAGGCCCGCAGAAACCATCTGCGCGGCTACCGCATGGCGCGGGGCAACGAAAGCCTGCTGCCGTCGATCGGTCTGCACATCGAGTTCTGCGCACTGACCGGGAACGAGGGCCGCGGCCTCGAACTGCTTGCCGAGCACGCCTCGCACCTCACCTCACAGGGCAACCCCTCGGCGCGACTGGAGATGTTCACCGGGACGCTCGTACTGCTCCAGCGCCTGCTGGCCCTCGGCCTTCAGACGCAGCCCGCGGTCGCGTACGCGGGACAGCAGCGCACGGTGCGCGAGCTGTACGACATCCTGGACTCCGAGGCCGTGTCGATCGCGGCCCGCTTCGACCTGCGCAACGGCAGCGACGTGGTCTCCCGCCGACTGGCCGACCGGCGCGCAGGCCGGCCGCTGGTGGACAGCCTGCCCCTGGGCGTCCGGGGCGCGTCACTCACCACCGTCGTGCCTTCTGCGGCTGTCGCACCGGCACCGCAGGAGGCGGCGTCGCAGCAGCCCCTGTCCGAGCTGGTGGCCGAGGCACGCGAACTGCGCACGCAAGGCCACCCGAAGGCATCGTCCGCATGGGACAGGGTCGACGCCCTGGTCACCGAGCGGGACGAGGCCCCCGCCCCGCTGCTCGCTGCCGACCTGCTGGAACGCCGGGCTGTCCGCGCGGGTCACGCGGGCGGGGACACCGTCCGCAGCCTCTTCGAGCAGACCGTCGCCGCCTACCGGGCGGCCGGAGACCCCAGCCGGGCGGCCCTCAACGAGCTGAGGGTGGTGTACGCGGCAGCGCAAACGGGGGCGGAGCCGGACGAGATCCGGAAGCTGCTGGCGACGGCCACGGCGTCGGCGCAGGCCCTGGACCCGTCCGATCCCACCAGGACACGGCGGATCGCGACGGTCGCACTGTCCGCGCTGAAGCTCGAGCCGGCCCTGCGGGACACGGACGGCGGTGAGCTCGTCCTCGACCACGCGCGTTTCGACTCCGATCTGGCGGCGTTCGTCACCGAGTTCGCCGGCGCGGTCACTCAGGAGGGCGGCGAGCTCGGCGATCTGCTCTCCGACGCCGAGCAGTTGCGGGCCGAACAGGCCTGGCACTCGGGCGACGCGGAGCGTGCCGACGAGTTGTTCGCCTCCGCGGCCGGGCGCAGTATCACCGCCGGCCGTCCGTGGGATGCCGCCGAGTCCCTGAGCCGCCGCGCCCGGCTGCTGCTGATGCTGCACCGGCCGCAGGAGGCCGAGCAGGCGGCGCGCGCCGCCCTGACGCACGGCGCCGAACTCGTAGAGCCCGACGAGCTGGGGCGGATACGGCTCACGCTGGCCGAGATCCTCTACCAGCGTGACGGCAAGGAGTCCGAAGCAGCGCTCTACGCCCTGGAGGCGACGCACTGGTTCGATGCGGCCGGGGACTCGGCCGGCGCGGGAGCGTACGCCCGCCTGGTCCTCGCCCAGGCCTACGGCGGGAGCGGACGCGCCGCCGAGGCGGCCGAAGTGCTCGAGTCCGCGCTGCCGGACCTGCTGGAGCACGGCGACGAGCGCGCCGTGCAGGCACGGGAGACGCTCGCGCGGAACCTGCGCGGACTCGGTGACCACCGGGCCGCCGCCGAGCAGTATCTGCTCGCCGCCGAAGTGGTCAAGGGCTGGGAACACCAGCGCCCGCACGCTCAGCTGGCCACGCTCGCCGCCGAATGCCTCGCGGGCGCGGGGATGCAGGACGAGGCCGTCGCGGCCTACCACCGCGCGGTCGACCTGTGGGAGACCGTGGGCGAAGCGGTCGCCCTCGCCCGGGCACTTCGGTCCCTGGCATGGCTCGAGGCCCAGGAGGGTGACTCTCGCTCAGCGAAGGACCTGATGGGGAAGGCGCTTTCGGCCGTCGACGGCGACGGTCCCGAGTTCCTGCTGGAGCGCGCCAGGACATGGACACAGACGGCCGAGCTGCTCCTCGACGACCTGTACGAATACGACGAGGACGACGAGGGCGACGAGGAGGAGGACGAAGGCGGGTCCGAGGACGGTGGGGAAGCGGCTGCCGTCCGCCGTGAGGCGCTCGTCCTGCTCGACAGGGCGGACGCCGCGTTCGAGGCGCTCGGCGCCGAGGTACTGGACGAGCGAGCCCGCTGCGTCGTCCGCGCGGCCTGGACCGAACGGGAACTCGACCGCACCGACGACGCAACTGCCCGGGTGCGCGCACTGATCGGCGAGCTCTCGGCCCTGCCGTCGGACGACGCCCGCTCCGCCGTGCGCCGTCTGGAGCACACGCTGGGGCAGCTCACACCGCCGAGCTGACACGACGGGGCACGGCCGCAGGCCGGTGCCCCGTCTCCGACGCTCTGCCCCTGGGATCAGGCCGGGCCGCCCGCGGCGGCCTCGCTCACCGCAAGTGCCGTTGCCATGATGGTCAGCTGAGGGTTCACCTCAGGACAGCTCGGCAACGCCGATCCGTCCGCGACCAGGACGCCGTGCACGCCGCGCAGCCGGCCACGGGGATCGGCGGGCGCGGTCTGCGCGTCGGCCCCGATGGCGACCGTCCCCGTCGGGTGGAACGCCGACAGATGCAGCTGTCGTGCCGTCACATTGCCGAGGAGCAGCCGCAGTTCCGCGACGGAACGGGCCCGTGGCGCGGCCGCGATCCCCGTCAGGACCTCCTCGGCCCCTGCGGCGAACAGCAGCTCGCCCATGGCCTCGACCGCGCGGAGCAGCCGTCGGCCGTCGCGCGGATCGAGGTCGTAGCGCAGCACACTGCGCCGGGCGCCCAGGACGCGGCCCGAGGGCCGGTCGGCGATCATCGCGCCGAGTGTGGCGAGGTTGCCCGCTTGCTCCAGCTCCGTCCGCAGGGCGCGGCCCACGCCGGGCAGCACGAACGATCCCATGCCCGGAGGCCCGGCGGTGGCCTCGATGAGGATCCCGTCGTCGTGGTGCTGCTCGATGCCGACGCTCTGCAGCACGCCGTGCCACGCGGTGATCCGCTCCGTGAAGCGCCCGGCGACGCTGGTCGCCGGATGGACGGCGAGATTGCGCCCGAGCCGGGGGTGACGGCCGAGACCGGAGCGCCGCAGCAGCGGGGGAGAGTGCAGCGCCCCGGCGGCGACGACGACCAGCGGGGCGAGGATCTCGAAGTCCGTTCCGTCCGGCCGCCGTACGCTGACGCCGCAGGCGCGAGGGCCGCCGGGCCGGTCCGGATCGGTCAGGATCCGGCGCACGTACGCACTGGTGACGATCCGTGCCCCGGCCGCGCATGCGTCCGGCAGCACGGACAGCTGAACGCTCTGCTTGGCGCCGGTCGGACAGCCGACGACGCACTGGCACGAGCCTTTGCAGCCAGGCGCGTTGCGCCGCAGGGGTCCGGCCTTCCAGCCGAGGATCTCGGCCCCGACCAGGGCCGTGCGCCCGTTGCGGCCCAGGACGTCGAGCGGCTGGGTCGCCACCCGCAGGGTGCGTTCGACCTCGTCGAGGCGCGCCGCGAAGGAGGCCGCGTCGGCCAGGCCCACTCCGAACGTGTCGCGCCAGCGCGCGAGCACATGGTCCGGAGTGCGGTAGCACGTACCGGAGTTGACGACGGTGGTGCCTCCCACCGCGCGGCCCACCGGAAGCACTACGGGCGGGTTGCCGAGCGCGACGGTCGCGCCTCCGTCGCGGTACAGCTCCGCGAACCGGTCAAGCGGTGCCCGCCGCCCGAATCCGGCGGTGGTGTGCCGGCGTCCCTCCTCCAGGACCACGACACGCATCCCGGCGCGGGCGAGCGTGCGGGCGGCGATCGCGCCGCCCGCGCCGGAGCCGATCACGACGGCGTCGGCCGTCGAACGGTCCGGCCACTCGGCCGACGGCACGCAGTCCAGCGGCGGATCCTCGAACGGCGGCGCAGAGGGCGCGCGGCGCGGCTCCTCGTGGAGCATCCGTTCCGTGCCGGCGGCCAGCATCACCGGGACTTTCACGGCGTCCAGCACAGGCACCAGCGCGGGGCGGGCTGCCAGCGAGGCCAGCACGCTCTCCCGCTCGCCCGGCGTGAGCCCGCTCAGCCGCCGGCCCGTGCGTACCGCGGCGTACGCGTCGACGGCCGCGGCCGCACCGTGCACCGCGGCCCGGGCCGCTGTGGGCATCGCATCGAGCATCCTGCCGAGCCGGTCGGTCACCGCGCCGGGCCAGGGCGCGCTGCCGTCGTCGGCGAGAAGAGCGGCGACGAGTCCGCTGAGCCTGCTGCTCACCGGTCGCCCACCTCCGCGTGCGCCGTGCCGTCGAGGAACCACTCGGCTTCCGTACGCCACCGGCCCCACCACCGCTCCAGCAGGACCCGGGCGTCCGCGCTCTCGCTGTTGCGGCACACGGCGGCCCCGCCATCGGGATCGGTGTAGTCGAGCGCCAGGGTGCGTTCCTCGGGCTGGGTCACCTCGACCCGGATGCGGCGCAGCCCCGCCGTGCCGCTCACCGTCCATACGGGCAGGCCGATACGTGTCCGGAAGCGGCCGAGCCCCGCCCAGCCGACGGCGCTGCGCTCCGCCCGGCGCGGCCAGGTGCGGCCGTTCCTGCGCAGGCGCAGGAAGGTGAGCGGCGGCAGCTTGTTCAGCCCGGGACGCATGGACACGGCGGCCACGATCTCGAGGACGTCGCCGCCGCCGAGGTCGGCGTGCAGCCAGGCCCAGCGACGGGCGTTGCCGTGTCCGTAGATCCGGGCGGAAGCGCCCGGGGCGGCGTCGAGGTGCAGTTCGCCACCCGGGTACTTGACCGTGCCGGTGTAGGAGGCGTGCGCGGACGGGAGGATCTGCGCGGCCGGCAGCAGCGGACGCCGCCAGGACCAGCGCGGGAAGGTGAACAGGGGCTCGCCCTCCGGACGTTCGGTGAGGTCCCAGCCGAATCCGCCCGCGGACCCCCGCAGTCGGCCGGGTCCGGCCTCGATCCCGTCCACACTGAAGCCGGCTGGATCCGGCTGCCACGGTTCGGGGCCGAACCGGGCGTGCTCGACGGGACCTTCGGGCGGGAAGAGTGCGACCCAGCCGTGCGCCTGTGCGGGGGAGCCGTCGGCCGGCGCGGTCAGCTCATGGTGCAGCCACAGTCCGGTGCGGGTCTTGGGGTCGGTGAGCGTGGTGTACCAGACCTCGGTGCGGCCGGGGCTGCCGCTCCAGCGCGGTGCCAGATGCCGTGCCGTGTCCTGTGCGACCCGAGCTCGGGGAAAGCGGAAGCTGCCCAGGAAGGGCAGCAGCGCGGTCGCCACGCGGAAGCGCAGAGTGCCTCGTCCGGCCTCCTTGCCGTCCGCCAGCAGCGCGAACGGGAGGACCGTCATCGACTGCACCGGCCGCAGCGCCGAGACGGACTTCCACCCGTCGAGCGAGTAGCGGCGACCGTCCTCGGCGGTGAAGTCCAGCCGGTAGCGGATCCGCCGCCGGGCGATCGGCGAAATCTCCAGCTCGCCCCGGACGTCGCCGTCGTCGGCCCACCCGGCGATCCGCACCCGGCCGGTCAGTGTGCCGTCGGTCGTCCGGTGCGGGAGCATCAACTCCTCGGCACGTACGGCCAGATCGAGCCGCATCGGACGCGTCTCGCTCTCGCCGGCCAGCCGCACCGAACCGACCATGGTCTCGGTGAACTCCGTTCCGCGTCCGGCCATCAGCCGACCCCCAGTCCGTCGAGCATGATCCGCTCGGTGGCGCTCAGATACACATCGGCAGCGGCGCGCGCCGCCGCACCGTCGCCCGCGCAGACCGCTTCGACGACCGGGGCCAGTCGCGCATGGGCGGCCTCCGGGTCCAGGAACGGTCCCACCAGATGGGCCCGCATCGGCACGTAGGCGTTGAACAGGGTGTTGGTCAGCAGGGTGTAGACCCGGTTGCCGGTGGCGCGCGCCAGCGCGCGGTGCACCTCGATGTCGGCGAGCTGGACCGCATCCCCGCCCTCGGCGCACGCTACGGCGGCCAGCAGCTCCCGCAGCTCGGTGCGTTGCGCCGCCGTGCCCTTCTCGGCGGCGCGGCCCGCGATCAACGCGCCGATGCTGCGCCGTACTTCGAAGATCTCGCCGAGCCAGCCGGGGCTGTGCCGCACCAGCATGGGCAGCAGATCCGCACCGCCGAGGCGCGCGTAGTCCCGCACCCGGGTGCCCACGCCGTGCCGGGTCTCCAGCAGTCCGGCCTGCACCAGGCGGCCGAAGGCGTGCTTGAGGGTGGTCCGGGTGACGCCGTAGCCATCGGCGAGTTCACGCTCGGGGGGCAGATAACTGCCGGTGGGATGGCGGCCGGTGAGGATGTCCTCCCTCAGGCGCATCTCCAGTGCGTCGACGATCGTCTCGCGGGGCAGTGTCTCCACAATTCTCCTCAGTGGCTGAGTGGATGAGCCACTGAACCACGCTGGGGATCGGGAAGCAAGGGTCCTCACCACGCAGAACCGGCTACAGGGCGTTCGCGTCCTTCTGCGGTTCGTCGGGTGCGACCAGCGCCTGCGTGAGCGGGATGCGGGCAAGTGCCAGGACACCCGCGGCGATCAGGGCGACACCGAGCAGCTGAGGCAGCAACCACCAGCCGGCGCGGACGTGTTCCTCGTAGATGATGATTCCGAGCACCAGACTCACCGTCGCGTCGCCGAGGGTGAGGGCGGGCTGCGAGGCGACCAGCGGCCCGGCCTGCATCGCGTTCTCCAGCAGGAACAGCGCGCCTCCGCCGACCGCAGCGAAGGCGTACGTCTGCCAGGAGGTGAAGAACGCGGCGATTCCGTAGTCGTCGAGGATGTGCATGGACGCCTTCATCAAGGCCGCCGTCACCGCGAAACTGATGGCGGTGGCTGCGCCCAGACAGCCTGCCCGGATCCGGCCCTCGGGATGCTTGATCGCCGTCAGACAGAGAACGACGACCGCTGCGACACACACCGCGAGTGCGGGGATCCAGCGGTCCAGCGCCACATGGGTGCGGTTGCCCGAGGGGGACGCCGCGGCCAGCGCGACGCCGAGCCCGACCACCACCACAGCCACCGCCAGCCAACCGGACCGCGGCAGTCCACGGTGCATCAGCAGCGAGGCGACGACGAGCGTGAGCGGCAGTTCGAGGATGAACAGCGGCTGCACGACGGTCAGCGGACCGGTCGCGAGGGCCAGCGCCTGGCAGACACCGGCGGCGATCACGGCCCCGATCCCGGCCAGCCACAGCGGCCGCCGCAGCAGATCGACCATCAGCCCCGCGCGCAGACCTTCGGACCGCGGCACGCTCAGGGCCGCCTTGCGCTGGAGAACGGTGGCGACGGCGTTGCTCAGCGCCGCGCAGAGCGCGAACAGGACCGGCAGCAAGGTGCGCACGTGGTCGGCCTCCGTGGGTGAGCGGTCGGGTGGCGGGGTCCGGGTCAGCGGTCGTCGAGGGTCAGTCCGGAGGCGGGCTGCGAGAACAGCCGCCGGGCGTTGGCGTCGAGCGCGGCGAAGCCCTCCACGAGCTGGGCCGCCACCAGCCACGCCCCGTCCGGCCGTGGAGCGAACTCCCACAGGTGGAACGCCTTTCCCGTGAAGGTGTCGCTCGCCGGCGCCTTCCCGATCCGCTGCCGCAGAAAGAATTGGAGCCGTGTGCGGGCTCGCACGCGGCCGTCGGGGAGCTGCTCGGGCGTGGACATCTGCTCGACGGTGTGCGACTCGTCGAAGAAGTCCGAGCGCGCGGCGAGGAAGTCCCGCAGCCCTTGGTCACCCTCCCAGACCAGACCGTCGACGAACCCGGTGCGGAAGTCGTCGGTCAGCACCTCCTCCCGCATCCGTTCCGCGGACGCATGGGCCTGCAGCAGGGTGAAGTACCGCTCCATCGCCTCCCAGAGGGGTGGGACGACGGCATACGGCGCAGCGGACTCGGCGGGCATACGACCTCCTTGCACCCTCTGCCATGGTCACCCCGGCCCGCCCGTCCCGCGCGATCCGGCTCGCCGAACGACGTCCGCCGCGTTCCGGACCGGGCCGCCCGTGCGGCCCGGTCCGCGTCCCGTCCGCCGCACCCCGGACTCCGCGGCCCGGGCTGCGGTCCGCCGCGTACACACCGACAATGGGACGCGGGCCCACGCCCGGCCCACTCGCGACGCCTGCCAGGCATCGCCCGAGAGGAACGTGCCCATGCGCGCAGAGCCGTCAACTACGGCCCGGACGGGGGCCTTCACCATGGCCACGGTCGCGCTCGCCGGCGCGCCGGCGGCGATCAGTGCGATGACGCCCGAACGGTCGCACGAGTACGCGTACGACGGTGTCCTGCGGCTCGGCAGGACCGTGATGCCGGCCGCGGCGGTCGTCGACACGGCTGCACGCCACCGGCTCGCCGTGCACGGCCAGGTGCCGTCGCACTCGCCGCCCGCGGCCGTCGGCATGGCGGTCGGCATCCGTGAGGTACTGCCGTGACGCGCGCCGAAACCGCCGGCAAGGGCGGGCAGCGTCACCACTTCGTCCCGTCCGGCCCCGACCGTACGGCGATCGTGCACAGGGCCGTACGGGTCACCGTGGCCGCGAGCGCCGGGTTCTACCCCTTCGTGTACGCCGTGGACCGGCCGGAGACGGCGATCTACGCTCTGTTCGGGCCGGTGGCGCTCGGCGCGATGTCACAGATCCCGGGATCGGGGCGGCAGCGGGCCGCCGTGATGCTGCGTGCGCTGCCCGTCGGCCTGCTGCTGGTCGTGCTGGGCACAGTGCTGGCAGTGAGCACCTGGGCGGCGGTCCTCGGGATGCTGGTCGTCGGGTTCGTCCTCGCATTCGCCGCGGTAGCAGGCCCCCGCGCGGCCGGAGCGGCACCAGGGCTCCAGCTCTGCTACATCCTGGCGTGTTTCCCGCCCTACGCACCACAGGCCCTGGGGGACCGGCTGACCGGCATCACCCTCGGCGTGCTGGTGCTGGCCCTGTGCGAGGTCTTCCTGCTCCCCGCGCCGGCGGCCGTCCCCTACCGCGAGCGGCTGGCGGACGCCATCGCGACCGCCGCCTCCGCGGCGGGGGACGAGACGGCGGCCCGTCCGCCGCCGGAGCAGGCCGCCGCCGTTGCGGACCAACTACGGGCGACCGGCCGGAACCTGCGGCTGTCCAGCCTGCCGCCCGCCGAACGGCCCGCAGGGCCCGGCCGGGCGGACCGGGCGCTAGCGCATGCCGGCACGGCGGCCCGCAGACTGCTGGACCAACTGGCCCACTCGGGGGATCTCCGGCCGCCCGGCACCCTTGCGCCGGGGAGCAGCGCCGACGCCGACGCTGATGCCACGTCGGCCGACCTCCTCGCCCGCGTGTCCGCGCTGTGCGATGCCGTCGCGGCCGCCCTGCGCACCGGACGACCGCCCCCCGCCGCCGGCCTCGTTGCTCTGGACACGGCGATCCGGGACTTCCAGGCACAGCGCCTCGCCCAGGCGAGCGGGCCCCCGCCCCGCGTACCCGGCGGCAGGGCGCTGCGCCGCCAGGCCGCAGTCCTTGGCACCGCCGTGTCCGTCCGGACCCTGTATGTCTCCGTGACGGTCGGGCTCGACGGCAGACGTACGGACCCGATCCCGCCCCAGGAGCTGTTCTGGTACGTCGACGCGAGCACCCCCGCGCTGTGGTGGCGGCGTCTCGCCGGCAACATGACCCTGCGTTCGGTGCAGTTCCAGAACGCGGTCCGCATCGCTGTAGGACTGGGCGCGGCCCGGCTGGTGGCAGGGTCGCTGGATCTGGAGCACGGCTTCTGGGTGCTGCTCGCGGTGCTGACGCTCGGTCGTACGACCGTGTGGGAGACCTGGTCGGCAGTGCGTTCGGCGGTGATCGGCACCCTGCTGGGGGCCGTGGCGGCGGGCACGCTGCTGTTCGTGGCCGGCCAGCACACCGACGCCTACGCGGTGCTGCTCGCACCCGGCATGCTGGCGGCCTTCGCACTGGGGCCACTGCTGGGCATCGCCTGGGCGCAGGCCCTGTTCACGCTGGTGGTCGCGGCGGCGTTCGCCCAGCTCGCTCCCGCTTCCTGGCAGTTGGCGGAGATCCGGATCGAGGACGTGGTCACCGGCAGCGCGATCGGCCTGCTGTGCGGGCTGCTCGCGTGGCCCGCCGGAGCGCGCCGGGAGGTCCGACGGACGATGGGCGCCCTGCTGCATGCCTGCGCCCCGCTGGTCCCGGGCACCGTCCGGGGGCTCGTGGCCGAACCGCCCGGGTCGGTTCCCCCACCCTCCACGATTCCCGTCCTGCACTGTCTGCGTCTCGCCGAAGCCGCCTATCTGCAGTTCCGCAGCGAACCGGGCGAACGGCCGGCCGCGATGTGGGACTGGCATGCCGTCCTCATCGCCGCCAACCACGTCCTGCTGGGCGTCCACTCGCTGCCCCGCATCGACCAGCCGACAGTGACCATCCCCCCGGAGGCGGTCGCCCGGGTCGGTACGGCGGCGGATCAACTCGCGCTCGCCACCGACCGGGTGGCCGAACTGTGTGCCGAGGGAGCGCCGAGGCTGACTCCTGTCCGCTCGGTGTTCCGCCCGTCCACCGAGCCACCGCTCAGTCCTCCGCTGCCGGTGCTCATCGACCTGGAGCAATGGCTGGGCAGCCTTGCCGCGCAACTCGCCCGGATCGAGAGCCCGTCGGCGCCGGCGGCAGGATGATCCGGTCCCGTGCGGCCGTCACACTGCGGCGAGCCGGGCCGCTGCGCTCTCGATGAGCATGTCCAGCGCCGCCGGATAGGCGCTGACGTTCATCTCAGCGACGAGATGCGGCGCCGCCGGTGCGATACAGGGGTGTGTGTCCGCGGGCAGCCGGGCGTACGTGGCCTGCCATACGGCCTCGTCCGCCCGGCGGGCCGCCTCGGGCAGCGCGGCAGTGGCCGCGTCGAGTGCGGCGAAGGCCAGCGTCTGGTCGATGAAGCAGTGGTAGACGCGCACCGCCGCGGGCGTGGGGAAACCCGCCCGGTGCAGCACGCCGAGGATGATCTCGTCCGACGCGATCTCATGGGCGCGCCCGGAGACGCGGCTCGCCGTCAGTACCGCGGCCTGCGGATGGGCCAGATAGGCGGCGTGGATGCGCAGACCCAGCTCGCGCAGGTCGGCCCGCCAGTCGGCGGACGCGGACCAGCCACGCAGCGCGCGGCCGATCAGCTCGTCACCGACGGCCAGCGTCAGCTCGTCCATACCGCGGAAGTACCGGTAGAGCGAGCTCGGATCGGCCCCCAGCGCGGCACCGATCCGGCGGGCGGTCAGCCCGGCGGCGCCATGCTCACGCAGCATCCGCAGCGCCGTCGTCACGATCAGCTGCTCCGAAAGGACCACGCCCGTCTTCGTGGGACGCCGCCGCCGCCGCTCGGACTCCGACACCACCTTCTTCGCCATTGGCCTGCCTTTCCTCACCGGGAGCGCCTTATGCCAACGCCATTGACGGTATCAACCGCCGATGAGTTTGATCAGGGGGCCGGGACAGTCCCCGGGAAACAGGGAAGGACCTCGTCATGCGCATCTTGCTGATCGGCGCCGGTGGTGTGGGTACGGCCATCACCCGGATCGCCGCCCGCCGTGGATTCTTCGAACGGATGGTCGTCGCCGACTACGACCAGGCGCGAGCCGAGGCTGCCGTGGCCGCCGTCGCGTCCGCCGGGGCCGGCTCCGGCGGACCGGAGGAAGGCCGGTTCGCCGCCGCCCGGATCGACGCGTCGGACGAGGCGGCGGTCACGGAACTTCTCAGGCGGGAGCGCTGCGACGCCCTGCTGAACGCGACCGACCCCCGCTTCGTCATGCCGCTGTTCCGCGCGTCGCTCGCGGCCGGTGCGCACTACCTGGACATGGCGATGTCACTGTCGCGTCCGCACCCGGAGCGGCCGTACGAGGAGTGTGGGGTCAAACTGGGCGACGAGCAGTTCTCGCTGGCGGACGAGTGGGAGAAGTCGGGCCGGCTGGCCCTCGTCGGCATGGGAGTGGAGCCGGGTCTGTCGGACGTGTTCGCCCGCTACGCCGCCGACGAACTCTTCGACTCCATCGAGGAGGTCGGGATCCGGGACGGAGCGAACCTCACCGTGGAGGGCTACGACTTCGCGCCCTCGTTCAGTATCTGGACGACGATCGAGGAGTGCCTCAACCCGCCGGTGATCTTCGAGGCGGGCCGCGGCTGGTTCACGACACCGCCGTTCAGTGAGCCCGAGGTGTTCGACTTCCCCGAGGGCATCGGGCCGGTCGAGTGCGTCAACGTCGAGCACGAAGAGGTGCTGCTGATCCCGCGCTGGGTGGAGGCGAACCGGGTCACCTTCAAGTACGGCCTCGGCACGGACTTCATCAACACGCTGCAGGTCCTGCACCAGGTGGGTCTGGACAAGACCGATCCGGTGACGGTGAAGGGGCCCGAAGGGCCGGTCCAGGTTTCGCCGCGTGACGTGGTCGCGGCCTGCCTGCCCGATCCCGCCACTCTCGGCGACCGGATGCGCGGCAAGACCTGCGCGGGCACTTGGGTCAAGGGCACCAAGGACGGCAGGCCGCGCGAGGTCTACCTGTACCACGTCGTCGACAACGAGTGGTCCATGAAGGAGTACGGCAGCCAGGCCGTTGTGTGGCAGACGGCCGTCAACCCGGTGGTCGCCCTCGAACTCGTCGCGACCGATGCCTGGTCGGGGAGGGGCATTCTCGGACCGGAGGCCTTCGACGCCCGCCCCTTCCTCGACCTCCTTGAGGAGTACGGCTCCCCCTGGGGCATGCGCGAGCAGTGAGCAGCGGGACGGCCCCGTCCAGGGGCCGTCCGGGTCGCGTCAGCCGAGTACGTTGAGTGCGCCCGGCTGCACCCGCACCGTCACGGGAAGCGTCGCGTCGACCTCGCCGTCGGCGCCGTACGGCACCTCCCGGTCGGCCTCGATACGGACCTCCTTGCCCCGCAGGATCTCCACCTGGGGACGCTTGAGGTGCGCGCCCGTCTTCAGTTCGTTCATCATCGTGAAGAACAGGCGCTTGGGGGCGTGCTGGATGACGACGACATCGAGCAGCCCGTCGTCGAGCCGCGCATCCGGGGCGACCTTGCGGCCGAAGCCGTAGAAGCCGGAGTTGGCCGCGACGACCGTGTAGCCGAGCCGCTCGTGCTCCACGCCGTCAATGGTGATCCGGTACGCGGCGGGCCGCCACGACACGACCGCCCGCAGCCCGCCGGCGTAGTACGAGGCGGCACCGCGCAGCAGCCGGGAGGTGTTGGCGTACCGGTTGGCCACCGCGTCGACGCCTGCGTACACGCTGCCCAGCACGGTGGTCCTGGCGTGCACGGCCGACTCGACCTCGATCGTGTCGACGGCCCGTGGTACGCCGTGCAGCAGCAGCTCGGCCAGGGGCGCCGGATCGGAGGGCAGCCCCAGCGCGCGGGCGAAGTCGTTGCCGCGGCCTGCCGGCACGAGGCCGAACACGGTGTCCGTGCCACTGAGGGCCCCGCCCACGCACCCGGCTATCCCGTCCCCGCCGACGGCGAGCACGACATGCCCCTGCTCGCCGGCCCGCCGGGCCAGCTCCTGCGCATGCTCGAGGCTGCGGCTGTACTGCGTGTCGAGCTGCGCGCCGGCCTCCCGCAGGAGCCGGGCCAGCGGAAGCAGGGCCGCCGTACCGCTGGAACCCCCTGCGGTCGGATTGACGACGGCGGTGAACTGTCGCATATAGGTGCCTTTCGGACAGCAGGGGGCTCGGTCAGCGGACGGGGATGAGCACGCCGGGATTGAGGACGGCAGCCGGGTCGAGTTCGGCCTTGACGGCCTTCAGGACGCGAACGCCGAGCGGACCGATCTCCTGGGTGAACCAGTCGCGGTGGTCGGTCCCGACGCCGTGATGGTGGCTGATGGTGCCGCCGGCCGCAAGGATCGCGTCGTTGGCGGCCCGCTTGACAGGGGCCCAGTGCGCGACCGGGTCGTCCCCCTGCGCCGAGACCACGGTGAAGTAGAGCGACGCGCCGTTCTCGTAGACGTGCGAGATGTGGCACATCACCAGCGGCGGCGTACCGGCCTCCGTCAGGGTGGCCGTGAGGGCCTGGCGTACCTCGTCGTACAGCGCCGGCAGCGCGGACCAGAACCCGGCGGTCTCCAGGGTCTCGGCGAACGCGCCGGCGTCCAGGAGTGCGTCGCGCAGATACGGCGCGTTGTAGCGCCCGTGGGCCCAGCGCTCGCCGGGCTCCTCGCCCACGAACTCGCCCCCGCAGGCCAGGAGCACGTCGCGGGCACGGGTCCTGCGGTCCTCGGTGTCCTCGGGGGTGCCCTCGTAGCCGGCGATGGCCATGCATCCGCCCGGCTGCGGAGCGTCCGAGTTCCCGATCTTGTCCGGCTGGGCGAGACCGATGAAGGTCTCCGTCTCGTCCGACAGCCGCAGGACGGTCGGCCGCGGCCCGTCCTGGGCGAGCGTGCGCAGCGCTGCCGCGCCGGCCTCGAAGGAGGCGAAGCGCCACCCCTCGTAGACGCGGGTCGCGGGCAGGGGCCGGATCCGTACGGTCACCGAGGTGATCACGCCGAGTGCGCCTTCGGAGCCGAGGACGAGCTGGCGCAGGTCGGGGCCGGCCGCCGAACGCGGCGCCCGTCCTGCCTCCCACGTGCCCTCGGGGGTGGCGACGGTGAGACCGAGCACCATCTCGTCGAAGCGGCCGTAGCCGGCCGAGGCCTGGCCACTGGAGCGGGCGGCGGCGAAACCGCCGATCGAGGCCCACTCGTAGGACTGCGGGAAGTGGCCGAGCGTGAAGCCGCGCTCGTTGAGCAGCGCCTCCGCCTGGGGTGCGCGCAGCCCCGGCTGGAGGGTGGCGGTGCGCGAGACCTCGTCGAGCGCGAGCAGCCCGTCGAGGCGGCGCAGATCCAGCGCGACGAAGGACCGCTTCACCTCCGGGGCGAGACCGCCGACGACGGAGGTGCCGCCGCCGAAGGGGACCGCCGCCACACCGTGCTCGGTGCAGGCGCGCAGGACGGCCAGCACCTCGTCATGACTGCCCGGAAGCAGGACGGCCGCCGGGATGTCGTCGACCTCACCGGCGCGGATGCGCAGCAGGTCCGGGGTGGACTTGCCGCGGGTGTGCCGGATGCGGCTCTCCGCATCCGTGTGTACGTGCGCGTCGCCGACGCAGTCGGCGAGCGCCTGGCGCGCCCCGGGGGAGAGCGGGCTCTCGGGTACGTCGATGCCGTCGAGCACCGCCGGTCCCGTCTCGAGGGGCGTGACCCCGAGCAGGTCGCGCAGCAGGCCGATCACTGAGTCGGGCAGCGGGGCCGCCTTGGCCGGGTCACCCCAGCCGCTCCACAGCATGTCTTGGGTCACTTGGGTCGTTCCTCACCGTCGATTTCGCAAGGCGCCGTGCCACACGGCCCGCTCTGGCATTACACTGTGACAGATGACGCCCATTCGTCACAACACCTCGGACACAGATGCTGTCCTCGACGCGGCACGCGACTGCGTCCTCGCCGTCGGCGTACGCCGCACGACCCTGACCGACGTGGCCCGCCGCGCCGGGGTGTCGCGCATGACGCTCTACCGCCGCTGGCCGGATGTCAGGACCCTGGTCGGCGACGTGATGACCAGGGAGTGGATCGGCCTCGCCGTGTCGGCCATGCCCGCGAGCGAACCCGACGCCCCGACCCGCGTCCGGCTGGTCGACGGACTGGTCGCCGGAGTCGCGGCCTTCCGCGCGCACCCGCTCTTCCACAAGATCCTCGACGTGGATCCCGAGCTCCTGCTGCCCTATGTGCTCGACCGCCGCGGTGCCAGCCAGGACGCCCTGCTCGGGCTCATCACCGGCGCGCTGAAGGAGGGCCACGCCGACGGATCCGTGCGCGCGGCCCACCTCGACCGCCAGGCGCGATCGCTGCTGCTCGTCGTGCAGTCCTTCACGCTCTCGCTGCGCACCATGACCGACGGGACCGACCCCGAGCTCTCCGACTCGGCCTTCCTCGGCGAACTGCGCACCCTTCTGGAGAGGACCCTCACCCCATGAGCCGACCGAGCATCAGCCCCGCCCATGCCTCGTCGCTGAACGCGGCACGCCGCGCCCGCGAACTCGCCGAACTCGCCGACGGCACCCAGGTCGACGTCCTGGTCGTCGGCCTCGGCGCGACCGGCGCAGGCGCCGCCCTGGACGCAGCCTCCCGCGGACTGAGCGTCGCCGCGATCGATGCCCACGACCTCGCGTTCGGCACGTCACGCTGGAGCTCCAAGCTCATCCACGGCGGACTGCGCTATCTCGCCACCGGCCAGATCGACGTCGCCCACGAAAGCGCCGTCGAGCGCGGTGTCCTCATGGAACGCACCGCCCCGCACCTGGTGCGCGCCCAGCCGTTCGTCCTGCCGCTGACCCCGCTGGTCTCCCGCGGCCAGGCCGCACTGGCCTGGGCCGGATTCCGCGCCGGCGACCTGCTGCGCGCCTCCGCCCGCACCTCACGCGCCACCCTGCCCGCCCCGCGCACCCTCTCATCGGTGGAGACCCGCCACATGGCCCCCGCGCTCCGGCCGACCGGCCTGCGCGGCGGACTGCTGTCCTGGGACGGCCAACTCACCGACGACGCACGCCTGGTGACTGCGATCGCCCGCACGGCGGCCGCCCACGGTGCCCGTGTCCTCACGCGCACCCGCGCCCTGTACCTCAGCGGTTCCGGCGCCCGCGTCCGCGACGAACTCACCGGCGAGGAACTGCTGATCCGGGCCCGTACGGTCATCAACGCCGCAGGCGTCTGGGCCGGCGGCCTGGTCGACGACATCCGGCTGCGCCCCTCCCGTGGCACGCATCTCGTCCTGCGTTCCGAGGACCTCGGCAGTCTCACCGCCGGCATGCACATCCCGATCCCCGGCGAGAGCAACCGCTTCGTGCTCGTGCTGCCCCAGGGCGACGGCCGCGTGTACGTGGGGCTCACCGACGAACCCGTCGACGGCGACATACCGGACGTACCCGAAGTGCCCGAGACCGACATCGGCTTCCTGCTCGATGTACTCGGCTCCGCCCTCGACATCACTGTGACCCGGGACGACGTCGTGGGAGCCTTCGCGGGACTGCGGCCCCTGCTCGACGCGGGGGCCTCGGGCCGTACCGCCGACATCTCCCGCAAGCACGCGGTGCTGACTGCGCCCGACGGAGTCGTCACGGTGGTCGGTGGCAAGCTCACCACCTACCGGCGCATGGCCCAGGACTCGCTCGACGCCGCGGTGGCGGCCGTCGGCCTGGCAGCCGGCCCGTGCCGGACGGCCTCCCTGCCCCTGATCGGCGCCGCCCTTCCCGCCACGCTCGCGGGCATCGACGCGCCCCGGCGGCTGGTCCGCCGCTACGGCACGGAGGCCGCCACCGTCCACGCCCTCGGCCTCGCCGACCCGTCCCTGGCCCGCCCCGTGGTACCCGGACATCCGGTCACCGGAGCCGAACTCCTGTGGGCGGTACGGCACGAGGGCGCGCTCGACGAGTCCGACGTCCTCGACCGCCGCACCCGTATCGGCCTGGTCCCGCACGATCGGGAGGCGGCCCACGCCGCGGCCGGGGAGGCCCTGGCCCGCTGACGAGCGGGCCGGACCCTGACGACACCTGTTCCCGAGGGGCCGCAGCCCTTGTCAGTACGGCCAGTTGCTCAATGCGGCCCCGCGGCCGAAGAGCCCCCCGAGCACATCACCGGCGAACTCCAGGCCGGCCTGCTCCCTGGACGTGAGCTCACGGGGCTCATCGGCATGGTCCGCGGCCGCGGACCCTGTGGTGAGAAGTCCGGCCACCAGGAGGCCGGACAGGACGACGGACAGCCGACGGAACATATGGGGTCCTAGGTGTGGGGGACTGCTGTGTGCAGGTCCCACGGTTGCGGAGCCTTTGGCGCGAAGGTGTGCGACAGTCCGGCCGTTCGCGCGAACGGACCAGCGAAGCGGCCCCGACCGGAGCCCCGCCGGGCAGGGTGCCGGTGCCCGCGATCGGCCCAATCCCACGTCGGCCGCAGGCGTGCGTTCACACTCGGGGGCAGTCGCGCCGGCTGTGAGGAGGGGACGTGGAGCCGAGCCCCCGGGCTCTCACACCGCTGCTGATCGTCCTGACGCTGTCCACCGGAGTGGTGGAAGCGGCCTGTTTCCTGCAACTGGGGCCCGTCTTCACAGCCATGCAGACGGGCAACGTCCTGCTTTTCGCTTTCGGCGCCGCGGGGGAGGGCGGCCTGTCGACCATGGTTCCGGCCGTCTCGCTCGGCTCCTTCGCCGTCGGCACCGTGATCGGCGCCAGGATGGAGCCGCGGCTCGAGGCCCGTACCCACCGGTGGCTCGTCCTCGCCCTCATGGTCGAGGGCCTGCTCATCTCGGCCGCCGGTTTCACGGCATGGGGACTCGTGTTGTCGCCGAGCACCACGTCCGCCCGGCAGGTCCTGGTGACTGCGGTGCTCGCGGTCGCCATGGGCATGCGCAACGTCACCACGATGCGCGCGCACGTCCCCGCCCTGCCCACGACGCTGGTCACCACCTCGACCACGACCGCGCTGCTGAGCAGTTCCCCGTTCGGACACGACCCGGCCATCGGCCACCGAGCCGGAGCGGCGAAGCGCCGTTCCGCCTCGATCCTCGCGATGTTCGTCGGGGGTCTGATCGGTGCGTACCTCATTCACCTGGGCTGGTCGGTGTCCGCGCTGCTGTTCCTGGCCGCCGCTGTCGTCCTGGCCACGACCGTCGTGTATGCGCGGCAGCCGAACACGACGCGGGGTGAGGATCCCCCGGCGCGGGAATGAGCCGACGCGCGCCGCTCGACGGCCGGTGCCTCAGATCTGGAGCTCCGGCGGGAAACCGGTCCAGCAAAGATCCTCCGGAAGGTGGCTCATATCGTTGAGGAACATCACCGACGAGGGTCGGCCCGGCGCGTACCGGATGACCGTCAGTGCGGCGTTGGCGCAGTTCAGGCCCATCCACCGCCACTTCGGCGCGTCGAGAGCGTCCCGCACCAGCCAGGCAACGAGGAAGGCGTGCGTGACGATCAGCTCATGCAGGGGCTCGTCGCCCTCGACGGGTCCGGTGAACCGTGCGAGGGCCGCCCGCGCCCATTGCGGACCCTGTTCACGCTCCTCGGCCGGGAACTGGGCCAGACGGCCGAGCATGGCGTCGGCCGATTCCGCCGGCAGTTCGTCGCGCTGCGGAAGGTAGGGGATGTAGTCCCCGGCCAGCTCCGACGGCTGCAGGGACACATCACTGAGCTGGTCGCGGATCAGCTGGGCCGTCTGCCCGGCCCGCGGGAGCGGACCGTGGTGGATCGCCGTGATCGGGCTGCGCCGAAGCCGCTCGCCCAGCAGCACGGCCTGGCGGCGTCCGTTCTCAGTCAGCTCGCTCTCGTCCGGCGAGGCCTCGCCGTGCCGTGCGAGATAGAGGTAGCGGGCAGCAGTACCGGGCATATGCGGTATCCCCTGTTCAGGTCGGCGTCCGTGATCTTGCTGTTGCCCGGACGGACGCTGACGGCGGCCCCGCGGTTCCACGACGCGTGCCGACCGCCTCACCCTGCCGGACGGCCCCCGCCACGGCGGGTCTCGAGGGTCCACATGTGGGTGCAGCTCGGGCACTGGAGATGCACCCGGGTGCCCTTGCTGGAGATCAGGAAGCGCCAGTGGTCACGGCAGTTGCGCCCGTCGGCGCAGGGGACGCAGTCGCGTGCGTCGTCGCAGCCGGGGCAGGGGACCCAGGCGCGGCGGGCGTGGTCCGCCTGCGGATCAATGGGCAGCCGCACGGCCCGGCTCCCCTCCCGGCAGGACACCGGCAGCGACGAGCATGTCGTACGTGCGCTGCTGTTCGGCGTCGAGGCCCGAGTACAGCAGCGCGTAGGCCTCGTCCTCGGAGCGGAGGGCGGCAGCCGGGTCCCAGTCCGGTCCGAGCGCGGTCACGACCTCGGCCCGTCGCCGGGCCTCCTCGAAGGTGAGGTCGATCGTGAAGGCTATGTGGTCGGCTGCGCGGTCCTGGTCCATGGCGAGACTTCCGGCTGGTGCGGGCGGGGCTCAGCCACGTCTACCAGAGGTCCGCCGCTGCCGGAAAGTGCCCTGGAATCATCCCCTCCGTTTGTCGGGAGTCCTGGCCCTTCCACCGAAAATGCAGCAAGGCGGACCAATCGCGGCGCGGGTGACAGGCCTTATCCGGCCTATTGGTTGATTTGTCGCTGTCGAATGGTTGCGTACGGATGTGACGCACTTCATTCGCCTGCGCCTCGTTCCGGCTCCGGCGGAACGAGGTGTGGGAACGTCGACGAGCTCCGGCGGGCGTCGGTAAACGGCTGGTGGTCCAGACCTCTTGGCTGGTAGATCTCGCCTACGTGACGGATGAGTGCGACGGGCGGGCTCGGACCTGCCCCTGTGATGACCGATCCGGTCCGCCTGGACGGCGTGGCGGCGGAGCGGCCGGGGCTGTGGAACGGCAACTTCCGGCTGTTCTTCGTGGCCCGGGCGGTAGCAGTCTTCGGCGACGGTATGGTGCCCGTCGCACTGGCCGCGGGCCTGCTGGGCGAGGGGCGTCCGACCTCCTCGGTCGGCTATGCGCTCGGTGCCTGGATGGGGCCGTTCGCCCTGCTGGTCCTCTTCGGCGGAGTCCTGGCCGACCGCTACACGGCTCGCCGCATGATGATCATCGCGGATGTGCTGCGACTGGTCGGCACGGCGGTTCTCGCCGCCCTGTTCGTCGTGGGCAGTCCGCCGCTGTGGTCGGTGTACGTACTGAGCGCGGTCGGCGGCGTCGGCGCGGCGCTGTTCCAGCCCGGCGTGGCGAGCACGATTCCCCGTATATCGGCAGACGTGCAGCAGGCCAACGCGGTGCTGCGGGTCTGCGAGGCGCTCATGACGATGGCGGGCCCCGCCTTCGCGGGCCTGGTCGTCGCGGTGTGGGGAGCCGGTGCGGTCTTCGGTGCGAACGCGGCGACCTTCGCCGTCCGTGCCGTATGCCTGGCCCTGATGCGGCCGGCACCGGCGCCCGGGGACGGCGTGCAGCGAGGCTCGATGGGGGCGGAACTGGTCGGCGGCTGGCGTGAGTTCAGAGCACGGTCCTGGCTCTGGGGCGTGATCGCGATCTGGACCGTGTACGGACTGACCGTTCTCGGTCCGCTGTTGCCGCTCACGGCGGCACTGGTCACGGGCGAGCACGGCTCGGCCACGTACGGCGTGCTGATGGCGGTCAACGGAGCGGGCAGCGCCGCCGGCGGCCTCCTCGCCCTGCGCACCCGACCCCGGCGGCCGCTGGCGGCCGGCGCTCTGGCACTGCTCGGAGTGCCGGTGAACTCGGTCCTGCTGGCCGCGGACGCCTCGGTGACGGTGCTGGCCGTGGGGCAGTTCGTGCTGGGCACGGCCTTCGCGTACTGGCTCGTGATGTGGTCGACATCGGTGCAGACGCATGTGCCGCAGGAGGCACTCAACCGGCTGCACGCATACGACGTCGCGGGCTCACTGCTGATGCTGGCAGCCGGCCGCGCCCTGGCAGGCCCGGTGGCAGAGCTGTGGGGCACCCGCCACGTCCTGCTGGCCGGCACGGTCATAGGCGCGGCGGTGGTGGGCGTCCTGCTGGCCGTTCCCTCGATCAGAGAACTGCCGAGAGCGTAGGCCGCACCGGACCCGAGCCCATCGGCAGCGGCATCGGCCCGACGGGTGGCGGGAGGGGAAGCCGGTGGGATGCTGACCCGATGCGCGCTGTTTTCGCCCTGGACGCGGTCGTGCTCATGGATGCCGGTGCCGACGCACGGGCACCCGGAGCTGCCGTCACGGTCGCTCTGTGCGGGCACTGGGAACACGAACCGCCGTGTCCGCTCGCCCCGCATCACACCACAGCGGATCATGACCGGGGCGAGGTCCGTCTGCGGGTGCTCTTCGCCGCCGAACCCGAGGCCGAGGAGGAGGTCCGCGGCCGAATCCGGGCAGCCCTGCGCCGGGGACGCCTCGACGGCCCGGACGGTGTCACCGTGCGCTGGCAGTTGCGGGGCGTGCACCCGAGTGAGGTCCGGCACGATGAGCAGGAGCAGGCCCGACGCCTCGCGCGCAGCTGAACTCTGTGGCGCCGCTGACGCGGACACGGCCCGGGCTTCGCCCGCTGTGGACCGGGCCCCGGGTGAGCCGGCGCACGGTTCAGCCGAGTGGGTCTCAGCGTCATGGAGCCGGCTGGGCGTGCCGGGGGGCGGCACCGAAGAGCACCGCTCGGGCCGCAGATGTTCCAGGCCTGGCGCGCTCTCACCGCCACGGCCACTCGTTCGGCTGACCGGCGACGGCGGCCCGGTGCCGCACGCAGTCCGGCGGTCCGCTGTCGTCAGGCGCGATGGCTGCCGTAGTACTGGCCGATCTGCTCCTGGAGCTCCGGGTTGCCGACGTACTCCTCCTTGTTGAACTCCGGAGCCGCCTTGATCTGGTCCTTGGTGCGGCTGACGAAGATGGTTTCGCCTGCTGTGTCGATGCGGGTGACGGTGCCGGCGGGCAGCAGCACATGCTTACCGAAGATCCAGATGCCGATGTCGACCACAAGGTACGCGGACCCGACGTCATCGGAATGCTTGTCGACCCTGCCGATGCTTCCGTCCAACGCCTCGACCTTGAAGCCGGCCAGCTCGATGCCGGCGGCGTGGCCACTCGCCGACGGGTAGTTCCAGATGTTCTCGCTCATCGGACGCCTCCCATGGAAAGCGGACAGGGCATTCCCCGCCGGACGCGTTCCACGCTATGCCGATCCGCGAAAGAGGGACACCGGGGGAGCGGGGGCGAGACGGTGACGTCACCCGGCCGGAGCACCGGTCCGTGCGAAGGGCACCCCCGCCTCGTGACCTTCCCCGGCTTGACGCCCGGGAAGGTCACGACGCACGGTGCGTGCCCTCAGAGGCTGAACTCCGCAGGAGACAGACCCAGTGCCGAACACGCTTCCCGGATGACCTGCTCCTCGGCCGGCGCGACGAAGCCGTCCGCCCCGGCGACGACAAGGCCGGTCTGGATCACCGCCCTGGCCTCCGTCTGCTTCTTCGCCGCCTTCGCGATGTCCTGCATCGCCTCGGCCTTCCCCTGCTGGAAGTTGACCGCGAGCAGGTCGACGTGCTTGTTGAACCGCTGACGCAACTGGTCCGGGGGGAAGTTCTGCAGGACGTCATTGCCCAGAATCAGCGATTCGACATGCTGCCTCTCGGCCGGGTCGACATGCCCGTCGGCGGCTGCCACCAGGGCACACATCGCCATGCTGGCGTCCCGGTAGGCGCCGCTCTTCAGCTCGGCCTTCACCGAAGTGAGCTGCGACTTCAGCGCCTTCACCAGAAGCGCCTTCGGCCCGCCCCCAGAGCCCGATCCTGATCCGTGACCGCTCGAGCCCCGCACCCCCTGGGCCTGCTGCAGAATCTTGGCCTGGTCCTTGATCCGATCCCACATCGCCACCGGTGCCACCTCGGCTTCTTCTCGGTTCGTTCCGACGTCGTCAGCGCGTTGCCGCGCGTCATCGTGCCAACGCTCGTTCCCCGGCAAGAAGTTCCGGTTCGTCGCCGCGTCACCCGTTCGCCCTAACCCGTGGCGAACGGTTGCGCTCGATGTCACGGGGTGTACGGGGCATCGCTGTGGTGGAGTTCGACCATGGCAGGCCCCGTCACTTGGTAGACGGCGGTCCGCCTGAGCGTCACCACGGCCGCGGGATCGGAGTCACCGCGGGTGAGGTAGACGACGGTCGCCTGCTTCGGGGGCGCCGAGGAGATGTCGACCGAAACAACCGGTGTACGGTCGCCGAGTGAGGCCGCGGCCGCCGGAACCGGCGTCCCGGCGTCGTTGCGCCAGGTGACCAGGCCGTAGAACCTGCCTGTTCCCCCTGTCGTGACCTGGATGGCCCCCACGGCGTCCGCTGCCGGATCCCCGGTCATGTCCCCGATGCCGCACTGCGGCTGCAGTTCGATCACCACGCCGTCGCCTTCCCACCGTCCGTCCGTGAGGGCGATGGTCCCTTCGGGGGCGTCGGGCAACCGCAGCGCAGAGTTCTGCAACTCGGCGTTCCGCAGCTGATCGCAGGTGAGTGCACCGGTCGAGCCGCTGCCGCCCGGCTTCTTCGACGCGTCCTGCGACGGCTTGGCCGATTCTTTTCCATCGCCCTTGCTCTGGTCGCCGTCAGGCGTCTCCGCGGAAGCAGCAGGCTCGGGTGGCTTCGATCCCGCGCTCTCCCCGGCGTCTCCTGTGTCCTTGCACCCCACTGCAGCCGACGCCAGCACGGCGGAGGCAATCAGCCATGCCCCGCGTCTCGTCCACCCTCTGGATCTGTTCACCGCAGGTTCCCCCCATTTGGTCGCATCGCCAGGCCGCACGCACGGCCAACAGGGTCGAAGACGCGCCATTTCCCGCCACGGTTGCGGATGCCGGGCGGTACGGTCCCACGAGGCGCCCGTGCGGATCACAGGCGATGCAGACGGACCTCGCCCAGCCGCCCGTCGGCGACCTCCGCGGTCATGTACGTGCAGTGCGGCTGCCGCCGGCGGTCGGTCGGTGAGCCGGGATTCAGCAGCCGCAGACCCCCGGCTGCGGTCGTGTCCCAGGGGATGTGACTGTGCCCGAACACCAGAACGTCCAGGTCGGGGAAGCGCTCGGCGCAACGGCGCTCACGGCCCTGGGCAGGCCCGGTCTCATGGACGGCTCCGAAGCGAACGCCGCCCAGCTCCGCCCGGGCCACCTCGGGGAGCCGGGCACGCAGTTCGGGACCGTCGTTGTTGCCGTACACCGCGACCAGCCGGGACGCGCGCGTCTGCAGCAGGTCGAGCGTGCGGACATCGACCCAGTCGCCGGCATGGAACACCACATCGGCCGACTCGATCCCTTCCAGCAGCTCGGCCGGCAGCTCACGTGCCCGCTTGGGAAGGTGCGTGTCCGAGGTCAGCAGCAGGTGCACGCTCTCCACTCCGGGTGAGGGGACGGTGGTATCACGGCGCGACCCTGCCAGGAGCGTACTTACGGGCCACCGCGGCCAAGGCCGCCGAGCCCACGAGAGCGAGCGCGGCAGCGACCCTCAGTACACCCTCGATCGCGGGCCCGTCGGAGGCCGCACGGGACGCGGATCCACTGACCGCCTCCAGGACGGTGGACGCCACGGCCACCGCCACGGCGCCGAACAGCACCAGCGAAGTGAGCACCAGCCCCGACGCGGCGGCGAGCCGCGAGGCGGGTACGTAGGACTGCGTGGCGACATTGGTGAGCGCCCAGCCGAGCCCGAGGCCGATGCCCACGAGGGCGAAGACCGCGGTGTAGAGGGCCAGCGAGGTGACCCAGGTGAGGCCGAGCAGGCTGAGACCGCTCAACAGCATTCCGGCGGCCATCAGCGACTCCGGGCGCCAGTGCTGCGCCAGCCGCCCCGACCAGTAGCTGGCGGCTCCCGCTCCGACGGACAGGGAGAGGAAGACGAGGCCGGACTCGAGCGGCGACAGACCGCGCGCCTGTTGCAGGTAGAGCGCGGACAGTACGGCCACGAGGCAGTACACGACATTGGACAGTGACCCGGCGAGGGTGACGGTGACGAAGGGGCCGTTCCGCAGCAGCGTCAGATCCAGCAGCGGCTCGGCGGTCCGCTGCTCCATGACGACGAAAACGACCAGCAGGACCGCACCCCCGATCAGGCATACGAGGGTGGCCGGTGCACCCCATCCCCACTGGCTGCCCTGGTCGACGGCGAGCATGAGGGCGGCGAGTCCGCCGGCCACGGCGGACGCTCCCTTGATGTCCAGGCTGTGGCCGGCCTTCTCGTCCCTGGTCTCGCCGACGTATCGCAGCATGAGGCAGGCCGCGACCGCACAGAACGGAACGTTGAGCAGGAAGACCGCGCGCCAGCTGACGTGCTCCGCGAACGCGCCTCCGACGAACGGACCCAGCGCGGTTCCGATCGCGCTGAAGGCGAGCACCGTGGCGACCGCCCGGCCCTGCCGGTCATCACGGAAGTACGCGGTGACCACGGCCACCGCGACCGGGAAGATGAGCGCCGCGGTCGCGCCCTGGACCACGCGCCCGACGACGAGCCACACCTCGTTCTGTGCGGCGCTGCACACAATCGAGAGGACGGCGAATCCGCTCAGGCCGATCACGATGATCCGCCGTCTGCCGTGCACGTCGGCTGCCCGCCCGCCTGCGATCATCAATGCGCCCAGCGTCAGCATGTATCCGCTGACCAGCCATTGAAGATCCGTGGTGGGGGTGTCGAAGTCGCGGGCGATGACCGGCAGCATGAGGTTCAGGGCGAACCAGTCCATCTGCACAAGGAGCATGGACAGGGAGGCTGCGGCAATCACGGCCCGGTCCCGGCCGGAGAACAGCCGCGACCTCGTCCCTGCGGTGGCGGTATCTCCCATGGACGCTCGCTTTCCGGCACGTAGCTCCATCGTGGCATCGCCGATCGCATCCTGCGAGCGTGGTCCTGGGCGTCCGCGGCGGGAAGCGGGCAGCACTGTGCACGCCTACTCGCCGTACTCCCGATCGTGGACCGGAGCGTTCGGGAGCCGGCTCTCCAGGGATTCCCGGTAGAGGACGCAGCCGCGCAGGAACCGCGGCCACGGGGGTACGGCCACGTCCGGTTCCACGCGTTCCGGCAACAGACCCCACAGCTGGGGGTGGTGCCAGCACAGGTCGTGTCCCGTACTGTCACGGTGCGCGCGGATACCGGCGCGCAAGCGCCGCACCTCGGCGAGCAGTTCGTCCCGGCCCAGCCCGTGAAGATCATCGTCCAGGTCCATGGGCGGCACTCTAGGCACCCGGCAGGCCCGACGGGGGAGCCGCTCCGCACGTGGAGGGACGGATCACCCCTCGCCGCCGCCTGCTGTCGCTTTCCGCATTCACACGGAGGCCGTGAGCCGGTGCCGGAGTTCCTCCTCCGACACGTCCTCCAGGTGGGTCAGGAAGACCCACATGTGGCCCGCAGGATCCTTGAGGATGACGGTCCGGTCGCCGTGGAACATATCCGTCGGCGGCTGGAGGATCTCGGCGCCCGCGGCCTGTGCGCGCTCGGCCAGTGCGTCGACGTCCGGCACGAAGACATGCAGCGTGACGGTGGTGCCGCCGCCGAGCGAGGCAGGCGCGGCGAAGGCGGCGGCCTCCGCCGCCTCCACGCTCGCGTCGCCCAGCATGAGGGCCGAGGGACCGATCCTGATCTCGGCGTGCAGGATTCCGCCGCCCGGCGCGTCGATCCGGAACTCCTCATGTGCGCCGAACGCCCGCCGGTAGAAGTCGATCGCCGCTGCGGCGTCGTCGACCATGATGTGCGGGATCACCGCGTAGCGGTAGCGGTCGGGGACCACGGTGTCCATGGTGCTCTCGGCCATGACGGACCTCCTCGAAGGGTGCCGCGGGTCGGTTCCGGCGGCTCTGGAAGGACCGTAAGAGCTCAAGTTTGGTTGAGGTCAAGAACCGGCTTCGTCCTCGAGGAAGTCCTCGAGAACCCGGAGCAGAGTTTCGGGCCGATCTCGAGGGGTACGTCCGGGTCCGGCCTCGACGAGGACGGGCGCGCGGATGAGTTCAGGATGCGCGGCAGCGGTGAGCATCGCCGTGCTGCCGCCGAGGGGCCGGCCGACCAGGACGGGCTGTCGCAGCGCCAGTTGGTCGAATTCGGCGACGACGTCGCCGACGTACCCGGCCCGGGAAAGAGGCTTGAAGAAGGGTGACCTCAGCGGCACCGGCGCGATCCTCAGGACCGCGGTGGTCGACCGGGCGGGCGTGCGCGGTATCGCACCCACGGGCGGGGCCGGGCCATGACCGGAGCGACCTCTCATGGCTCCGGCCGGCCTGGGAAGTTCGGCCGGATCGGCCTCCTCGGCGGGTCAGGCCGGGTGCCCCGGAGTGAGATCGACGACGTCCGCGAGGCTGAGCAGCGTGGGTTCGCCCGCCTCGGCCCGGGCCTCGGCCACGGGTGCCAGGAGGAATCCCACGTGGTCGCCTCCTTCGAAGCGGTCCTCCACCCGCCCGACGAACCAGGCGCAGGCGCCGTCGAGCACCGGTGTGCCGGCGTGCTCCGGATGCCAGGAGACGCGTGCGAACTTGTCCGTACGATCACCGGTTTCGCCGCCGAACAGCTCGGCCAGGGAACGATCCTGCCGGCGCAGCAGGTGCACGCCCAGATGCGAGGCGTTCCGCGCCACGCGGTACGTGCGGTTCGCCGTGGACAGCCACACGACGAAGCGGGGCGGGTGGATCGAGCACTGCGAGGCGAACCCCACCAGGCACCCTGCCTGCTCGCCTGCCGCTGCGGCGGTCACGAGGTACATCGGACAGTCGAGCAGATCGGTGAACGGGTCGAGCTCCACGAAGGGGACCGTACCCGGCGCCGCCCTCGGCCCGGCCCCGCCTCGCCGTCAGGCGAATCGGTACATCACCTGCGGCGCGCCCCATTCCTCGAACCTGCCGACCAGGACGCCCCCAAGAGCATCGAGGAGCTGCCGGGAGCGCTCGTTGGCCTCCTGGGTGACCGCCACCACGCCTGGGACCCGGGACGTCACTTCGGCCGACGCCCAGCTGACGGCGGCGGCCACGGCCTCGCGTAATGGTGGAGTCGGATGTTGGAACTGACGGAATAGCGGACATCGGACCCCAGGTGGACCGCGGCACCGAAGGACCTCACAGTCGAGGTCAGCCAGAAGCCGGGTGCCAGGGTGCGCCGGGCCGCGTCAGTGTGGCGTCGGCGGTAAGACGCAGGCCGTACACGTCGCGGCCGGTGGCGTCGGGAATGGGGCCGAGGTAGGTGTGGCCGGTGAGGTGGCACCAGGCTGGCAGGTCGAGCGGGGCGGCTGGGTCGGTGGTGATGATGTGCACCACCGTGCCCGCCGGAGCGCCGGCGATCCGGCCACGTAGTTTCAGCAGGAGCTGGACGCAGAGCAGTCCGGTGCCGTCGACCACCAGGTCCGGCGCGGGCGGCGTCGTGGCGGTCATCGGGGCAGGGCCTGGGTGACGCGCCACAGGCGCCGGGGCAGTTCGCCCTCCTCGAAGGCATGGACCTCGGTGAGGTGCCAGCCATCGACGAGGGCGTCAACCAGCTCACTGTCGAAGAAGTGGACGGCGAAGCCGCCGTGTTCCCAGATGTCGTCGCCGTGCCCCGTACCGGTGCCGTAGTGGGCGTCGCCGGTGTGGCGGACGGTGTAGACGAAGGTACCGCCCGGCCGCAGGATGCGGCGCACCTCGTCCACCAGGACGTGGATCTCCTTGGAGGACAGGGCCATGCACAGCAGCATGTGGCCGAACACCGCGTCCACCGAGGCCTCGGCGAGCGGCAGCGGCTCCCGTACGTCGTGCACGGCTGTGGTGACCTTCTGGGCCAGGCCGTCGGTGGCGGCCCGCTCGCGGAGCTGGTCCAGGCCCACCGGGCTGAAGTCGGTGGCCAGCACGGTGAATCCGGATCGGGCGAAGAACAGCGCGTCGCGGCCGTGCCCGGCGCCGAGCTCCAGCACGTCATCCGCACCGGCTTCCCGGAACACCTCGGCGGCGTGGAGCGCCGGCTCGGAGGGCTGGTCGCCGTACATGCCGGCGTGGGCGGTGTAGGTCCGCTGCCAGTGGCCGTGCTGGTCCCGGACGAGTTGCGGGTCGTGATCGGGCATGCGGCTCAGCCTAGGAGTTCCGGGTCCGGCGCGGGTCGGCGGTGCGCGCCGGGTGCCTCGCGCGTGGTCATGGTCATGCGGGGGCTTGCCTGCGCTGCGGCGTTGGTCAGGGCGCGGGCGGCGTTGTGGATGTCGGTGCTGGTGGTCCAGCGGCCCAGGGATAGGCGCAGGGCGGACAGGGCGCGCTCGGTGTCCAGGCCCATGGCGCTCAGGACGGGTGAGGGGCGGTGGTCGCCGCTGTGGCAGGCGGAGCCGGTGGAGGCTGCGATCTGTGGTGCGGCGGCGAGGAGTTCGTGGCCGAGGGTGTTGTCGATGCTGATGTTCAGGGTGTTGGGCAGTCGGTTGCCAGTGGGGCCGTTGAGGTGGACGCGGCCGGGTAGCGCCTGGTCGAGGAGGGCGTGGAGTTGATCGCGCAGTGCGGCGGTGCGGTGGTGGGCGCCGTCGGCGAGTTCGTCGGCGGCGAGCTGGGCGGCGGCTCCGAGGGCGACGGCGAGGGCGACGTTCTCGGTGCCGGCGCGCAGGCCATGTTCCTGTCCTCCGCCGTAGAGGAGCGGTTCGAGTGTGACGCCGTCACGTACGTAGAGCGCCGCGATGCCCTTGGGCGCGTACATCTTGTGGCCGACGACCGTCAGCAGGTCGACGCCCAGGTCGTCGACGTGCAGCGGGATCTTCCCGGCGGACTGGGCGGCGTCGCAGTGGAAGAGCGCGCCTGCCCCGTGGGCGATGCAGGCCAGTTCGGTGATGGGCTGGAGGGCGCCGGTCTCGTTGTTCGCGGCCATGACGGTGACGAGCACGGTGTGCGGGGTGATGGCGGCGGCGAGGTCTGCGGGGTCGAGCAGGCCGTGCCGGTCGACCGGCAGGCAGGTGACCTCGGCGCCGTGCAGTCGCTCCAGCGCCTGGCAGGACTGGAGGACGGCGGGGTGTTCGGTGACCTGGGTGATCACATGGGGCCGGGCGGCGCGGGCGGCGAGGACCGCGCCGCGGATGGCGAGGTTGTCGGCCTCCGATCCGGAGCCGGTGAACACGATCTCCTGCGCGCGGGCGCCGAGGAGGCTGGCGATCTGTTCACGGGCCCGCTGCAGTGCCCGCCGGGGTTCGACCGCGTAGGAGTGAGTGCTGGAGGGGTTGCCGAACCAGGTGGCCAGGTAGGGCTGTGCGGCCTGGGCGATGCGGGGGTCGACGGGGGTGGTGGCGTTGTAGTCCAGGTAGAGCGGGCCGCCGTCGAGCGCGGGGTGCGTGGGCGTCATGCGGGGGCTCCGGTGGCCACGGGCAGTTCGGCGAGCCGCCACTCCAGCATGCCGTCAGCCAGCCGGACTGCGCGGCGGCCCTGCTCGCGCAGCAGGCGGACGGCGTCGTAGGCGAGCACGCAGTAGGCGCCGCGGCAGTAGGCGACGACCTCCACGTCGTGCGGCAGTTCTGCGATGCGGCTGGCGAGCTGGTCGACCGGGATGGACAGCGCGCCGGGGACGTGGCCGGCGGCGAACTCCTCGGCCGGGCGGACGTCCAGGACGACGACCTCGCCCGCCCGGGCGCGGGCCAGCAGTTCCTCGCGTCCAACCTCCTCCCCGGGGTCGTCGTCGGTGCCGAGGTAGGCGGTGCGCGCGGTGTCGACACCGGCCTGGTGGCGCTGGGCGACCTGGCGCAGCAGTGCGTAGAGGGCGGCGACGTCGTCCCCGGCGAGCCGGTAGTGAATGCGCACTCCCTCGCGGCGGGTGGTGACGAGGCCGGCCTGCTTGAGGGTCTGCAGGTGGGCCGAGGCGGTGGTCAGGTTCAGCCCGGCCGCCTTGGCGAGCGCGTCGACGGTGCGCTCGCCCTGGGCGAGCAGGTCGAGCAGTTCCAGGCGCTTGCCGCTGCCCAGAGCCTTGCCCGTGGTGGCGAAGGCGTCGTACAGCGCCGCCTTGTTCGCGGGGTCTCCCATTCCATCCTCCAAAGTTCTATGGAATATTGTAGGAGAAGCGGGAGGGGGATGCCACCCCGGCCCCGGCAGCTCTGCCGCGCGCTCCCGCCACTCCTTCGATAGGAAGAAGACCATGGGCTTCGCCGACGACCATCTGATACCCCTCGTGGATGTGGGACTGGGCAACAGCGCCTACCTCGTCGACCTCGGCGACGGCCGCGCCCTGGCCGTCGATGCCTCCCGCGATCTGCGTGCGCTGCGCGAGGCCGCCGACCGTCGGGGCCTGAGCGTGGCGTTCGCGGCCGACACTCACCTGCACGCCGACTTCCTCACTGGCGCCCTCCAGCTCGCCGCCGACGGCGCCGCGGTGCTGGCCTCCGCCGCCGGCCACCGTGCCTTCCCCCACACGCCGCTCGCCGACGGCGACGAGGTGGATCTCGGCGGGATCACCCTTCGGGCCCTGGCCACCCCCGGCCACACGGATGAGCACCTGTCCTTCCTGCTCCTCGACGGCACCCGAGAGCTCGGGGTGTTCACTGGCGGTTCGCTGATCGTCGGCTCCGCTGCCCGCACCGACCTGCTCGGTGCGGACCGGGCCGAGGAGCTGGCCCGCGCCCAGTACCGGTCGCTGCAACGCCTGGTTACCCTGCCGGACGCGACCGCGGTGTGGCCTACCCACGGCGCCGGATCGTTCTGCTCGGCCCCGCCCGGCAGCGAACGCACGACCACCATCGGCGCGCAGAAGCGGGCGAACGACCTGCTGGCGGCTCCGGACGAGGACACCTTCGTGGTCCGGCTGCTCGGCTCCCTCGGCTCCTACCCCTCCTACTTCGACCGCCTCGGCGAGATCAACCGCCGCGGCCCCGCCCTGCTGACCACCGCACCCGCACTGGCGCCGCTGACCCCTGCCGCGGTGCGCGCCCTGCTCGCCAACGGCGCCCACTTGGTCGACGCCCGCCCCGTCGCTGACTTCGCCGCCGGTCACATCCCCGGCGCCCTCTCCAACCCGCTGCGGCCAGCGTTCGCGAGCTGGCTCGGCTGGCTGCTGTCCGACGACGCCCCGCTCGTCTTCGTCCTCGCCCCCGGCCAAGACCCGGCCGAACCCGCCTGGCAGGCCGTGAAGATCGGCTACGACCGGCTCGCTGGGCAGCTGGCCGGCGGCATGGACGCCTGGCGAGCCGACGGCGGCCCCGTCGAGACGGTCGAGCTGGTGACGGCCGACCGGATCGGCACCCGGCCGGTACTCGACGTCCGCCAGGACACCGAGTACGCCGCCGGGCACATCCCCGGCGCCGCCCACACCGAGCTCGGCGACCTCACCGCCGACGGCCAGGGCGCGGGTGAGGGCGCGGTGGTGATGTGCGGCCACGGCGAGCGCGCGATGACCGCCGCCAGCCTCCTCGCCGCGCGCGGCACCCGCGACCTCGCGGTGCTCGTCGGCGGCGCCGACGACTGGGCCAAGGCGACCGGCCGTGCCCTGGAGGACGGCTCGTGACCACGACCGACCCCACCACCGGCCCGGCCGCCGACGGGATCCGGCTCGGACTGCGCGCGAACCTGGCCCAGTTCTCCCTGCTGGTGGCGGTCAACGCCCTGGTCGGCGGCATGCTCGGCCAGGAACGCACGGTGCTGCCCCTGCTCGCCGACCGGACGTTCCACCTGTCGGCCTACACCGCAGCCCTGACCTACATCGTGGCGTTCGGCGCGACCAAGGCCGTCACCAACTTCTTCGCCGGGACGTGGTCCGACCGCTACGGCCGCAAGCCGGTCCTGGTGGCGGGCTGGATCGTCGCGCTGCCGGTGCCGCTGCTGCTGATCTGGGCACCGTCCTGGGGCTGGGTGGTCTTCGCCAACGTCCTGCTCGGCATCAACCAGGGCATGACCTGGTCCACTACCGTCATCATGAAGATCGACCTGGTCGGCCCGGCCCGGCGCGGCCTGGCGATGGGCTTCAACGAGGCCGCCGGCTACCTCGCCCTCGCCGGCACCGCTATGGCCACCGGCGCCATCGCCGCCCACTGGGGCCTGCGGCCCCAGCCGTTCTTCCTCGGCATCGCCTACGCCGCCCTGGGCCTTGGCCTCTCTGCCCTCGCGGTGCGCGAGACTCGCGAACACGCCCGCGCCGAGGCCGCTCTCCACCCGGCCCCGGCCAACCAACCCGACCACCACGCAGAACTGACCACCGGCCAGATCGCCCGACTCACCAGTCTCACCGACAGGGCGCTGTCCTCCGCCAGCTGGGCCGGCATGGTGAACAACCTCAACGACGCCCTGGCCTGGGGCATCTTCCCGCTGCTGTTCGCCGCCCACGGCCTGACGATCGGACAGATCGGCCTGCTCGCCGCCCTCTACCCGGCCGTGTGGGGTCTCGGCCAGATCGCGACCGGCTGGTGGTCCGACCGGATCGGCCGCAAGCACCTGATCACCGCCGGGATGCTGGTGCAGGCCGTCGCGATCGCCCTGGTTGCCGTCGGCACCACCCTGCCGGTCTGGGCCGCCGCCCAGGTCCTGCTCGGCATGGGCACCGCCCTGGTCTACCCGACCCTGCTCGCCGTCGTCGGCGACGTCGCCCACCCCGCCTGGCGGGCCCGCGCGGTCGGCGTCTACCGGCTGTGGCGCGACGGCGGCTTCGCCGTTGGGGCCCTGCTCGCCGGGGTCCTCGCCGACGCCTATGGCCTCACCACCGCCATCTGGGCCGTCGCCGCCCTCACCGCCGCCGCCGGCATCGTCGTCGCGGCGCGAATGTACGAGACCCATCCCCGCACCTGAACAGGCTCATCGCCCCCAACCTTCGCTCCAAGACGCCGAGAGGCCCCGGTCGAAACCGGGGCTTCTCGGCATCCGCCAGCCAGGCGGCAGCTCAGGGCGAGGAGGGTGCCTGCGGTGTCCTGGCCGTCGCGCTGGTACGGCTTCTGAGGCCGGCGGCGTAGGCCATCCAGTCGCCGGCGGACAGTCGCTGCCAGTAGACGGCGACGTCGATCGTCAGGCCGAGCTCGCGCGCGAGGATCGCGGCCGGCACTTCTTGAGCCAGCGCGAACAGGGCGGCGTTGCGCCCGGCTCTGGGGCGGACACCGATCTTGGCCAGACGCTTGCGCATGCCGGACTCGCCGATGTGGTGGCCCGGGCGGTTTCCCGGGAACAGCCACACGCAGTCGGCGGGGGCCCCGATTATCGAACGGCCGCGGCGAGTGGCCAGCAGGTCGCGCATGACCTGGTCGAGCGGCGGAGCGAGCAGGACCGGGGAGGTCCCCAGATGCAGGAGGACTTTGCCGCCCTCCTCTGTGACCTGGTCGGCCTTCAGGCGGATGACGGTTTCCAACTGCTGGGCGTAGAGGAGGATCACCAGGCTGGCCACGCGGTCGGCCGGACTCAGAGTCTCGTCGTGCAGGAGGCGACGGGCATCAGCCCACCTCCTGTCCTCGTCGAAGGGCCCGCTCGGGCCCCGCTGGATCTGCGGCGGAGGAGCGATCGCCGTTGCGTGGTGGTGGGTCACCGCCCAGCGGATGAACGCGGCGCTCTCCTTGGGGCGGACGCCCGTCCGAAGGAGGAAGGTGTCGACGTCGCCCTGGGTGCACGTCGCCAGGGTGCGGCGCTGCTGGGGCAGCCAGTTCATGAGGGCCACGGCCTGCGTGATGTGCGTGACGATGTTCCGGTACTGCTGGCGGGTGACGTCCTCTCCGGGCTTGAGACGTTGCCGGAGCCGTTGCAGCAGCCTCCAGTGCGCGTAGCCGTGCAGGATTCGGCGTTCGATGGGGTCGGTGCGCGCGTCGACGGCCTGGCGGACCATGCGCTCCAGTGCGAACAGCCGCTCGTCGCGGTGCGGCAGGGCGCCAGCGGCGACCAAGACGCTGCGCAGGTGCGCGAGGGGGCGCTCGGGGGCAGCGCGTCGAGGATGCTGTGGCCGATCGGTCCGGACTCGTCGCGAAGGCGGGTGATGACGGCCAGGACATCGGGCCTGCGGATCCAGGTGAGCGCCGAGTCGGGGCGCTCGACGCCCAGCAGCGCGGTGCGCAGGGTGAGCAGGTCCGGCCGGATCTGTTCTTCGGATCCCGCAAGCAGGTCTGCCAGGTGGAGATCGAGCCGGCATCGCTGGCAGGCCGCGGTGGTGAGCTGCCAGCCGGATCCGCAGCGGCCACAGGATCTCCAGAAGGCCGGATCGGGGTTGTGGCAGCGGGCGCAGACCGGCCGGGCAAGGGTTCCGGCGCGCACGGGCGCAACGGTGGAGCAGCTGCTGCACCGCATCCACCGGCCGGCGCACGCAGCACACCAGGGCAGGCCGGTGGCCTGCGAGATCTCGATGGTCTTGTGGAGCCCGCACAGCGAGCAAGTGCCGTGCCGAACAGGGCGGCAGTGCTGGCACAGCTGGTCGGCCTCGCTGCGGTGGGCGATCGGCCGGAGTTTGCCGCAGCGCGAGCAGCGCTCGCGGACGACCGGGTCGCGGCGCCTGCAGTGGGCGCAGACCAGAAGCCCGGCATCGTCCCGCCAGGTCAGCGGGCGCTCGGTGCCGCATCTGCTGCAGGGTTGGCTCCGGGTGCTCTGGTAGCAGGGCTGGCAGACCCGGGTGCCGTCGAGCTTCTGCGTCAGGGCCCGCTCCTCTCCGCATCGAGGGCACGGCGGCAGCGCGACCGTCGTCGCGCCGGCGGTGATCAGCAGCTCGATGAAGCGCAGGACCAGGGGTTCCGGTGCCTCGGCTCCCTCACCGGTCAGCAGGCCCGGGCGCTCCAGGACAGCGCGAGCCATCCGGCGGCGGACCACGGGCCGGACGGCGACGTGGATGAGGACCTGCTCCACGGCCTCAGCGGTCAAGGGCGGCTCCAGCCGTGCGACCAGGCCCACCAGTTCGGTCTCGGTGCCGTCCTCGTCTGGACATTTCTGGCACAGCGGGCGGCCCTGCCGGTCGCGCTTGCTCACTTGCATCCGGCCGCATGCCGTGCACAGCTCGGGCGGGTGCAGGCAGCTGTGGCAGCCCCAGTAGCCGCCGCGGCGGCTGAACAACGTACGCAGCTCCTTCCCGCAACCGCAGCAGCGCGGAGCAGACACCTCGTGCGCCCCGGCCTTTCTCAGCGCGGCGAGGAGCAGCCCTACCGACCACACCGACGGGTACTGACCGGTGGTCAGTACCCGCGGGTTGCTCCGCAGCTCCTGCGCGACCCGCCGACGGGTGACAGGGCCCCGGACCGTGCGTGCCACGACCTGCCGGACCTCGTCGCCGGCCAGGTGCCGCTCGACCCCGCAGACCAGCTCCACGATCTCGTCCAGGGGGTCACCGACGAGGTGTCGCGACGTCGTCACGTCGGTGTGATCCGGGCACGCTTGGGCCGCAGTTCGCCCAACCCGGCCTCGGGACCGCCCTGTCCGGCCGCGGCCGCCTTCCGTGGCGCCGCCCTGCGGCCGGTCGTCGCGGCCACCGGTTCGATCAGATCGTCCATCGTGCAGTCCAGAATGTCCAGGAGCGCCATGAGGACTTTGAGGCTGAGTCGCTCCGGTCGCTCGGCCACCAGCCGGTAGACCTGGCTGGAGGAGAGCGTGATGTCGCGCTCGGCCAACAGCGGGATGAGGTCGCTGGTGGAGAACATGCTGCGGTCGGCCATCACCTTGCGCAGGTTCCACTGGTAGTCGAGCTTCGCGCTCATCGGATCAGTCCCTCTCTCCCGGCCGCCGTCACACGAAGGCCGGCGCCAGCGCCGCCTGCAGGGCGGAGTCCATGAAGTCGTCGCTGACGTGCGTGTACACCGCCGTCGAGCTGTCGTTCTCATGCCCGACCTGCTGCTGGATGAAGCGCCGGTCCACCCCGTCCTCCGTCAGATGTGTCACGTAAGAATGCCGCAACGAGTGCGGGACGAGTGCCTTCGGCAGCCCCAGAGCGTCCCGGTACTCGGCGAACCGGTCGTTGATGTGCTCGGCCCGCACCCGGCCGCCGCGTTCGGTGACCCACAGCGCGGGCTGGTCGGGGAAGCCGAACCGCGGCCGGACGTTCTCTGCGTAGTCCTGGACGGCCTCCACCGCCCAGTCCATCACCGACAGCACGTTGCGCCGACGCGGTGGCTGGCCTCGCTTCGCTTTGCCGAACCGCACCAGCAGGGTTCCGTACCGGCCGAACTGACGGGCCTTTGGGTTGCGTCCGAAGTCGAGCAGGTCCAACTTGGCCGTCTCGGTCCGGCGCAGGCCCCAGCCGTAGATGGCCTTGAAGATCGTCGCGTCGCGGTAGGCCGCCAGCGCGCCCTTGCGCCCCGAACGCAGCGCGCGCTCGACCTGGTCGTCGGCGTAGTCGAGGAAGAGCTGGAGCTCCTCGCGGCTGAAGGGCCGGGCTTCGGGCTGACCCTCGTAGTCCTGCAGGTGAGGGATGGTGTTCCACTCGTGGCAGATGGCCACCGGGAACGTGCCGAACGCCGTCTCGCACACCGGCGCCCAGCCGTACCGGGGGTCCACCAGGAACTCAGTGAACTGCCTCACCGCGCCCTGGTACCCGCGGACGGTCGACGCCGCCAGATGCCGCTCGCTGGTCAGGGTGGCCGACCACTCGTCCATGTGGCCGGCGGACCACTGCCAGGGGTACTCGGCGCTGAAGTCCTGGAAGTGACGGACGATCCGCATCCGGTCGTAGATCGTTCCGTGTTTCAGGTTCCGGGCCAGCTGCTGCGAGCGCCAGCCGCTCAGCATCGCGTTGACCATCGCGTCCGCGGGGTGCAACTGCCGCACGCCCGGGACCAACTCCAGATGCGCCGCCCCAGCCAGGTCGGGCAGCTTGGATCGCACCATCCACGACCTCCCGCCAGATGCGTAAATCATGCATCAGAAGGGAATTCTTGGAAAGCGGTGCAGGTCAGCAACCTGAGCGATACTGTCGACCTCAGCGCGCCGAGCACTCGGCCGACCTTGTACGTAGCGGCTGCGCGCCCATCTGATGCAATACCGGACGGTTGGCGTAGCCGCGGCCCCAGTGTTCAGGCAGAAACTGATACGACACTTCGGCGTGGCCGTCACGTGCGTCCGGCTCCACCAGCACCAGTCCGAGGAGGCGGTCGTCCTCGCGTCGTACCACGCTGAAGACGCCGGTGGCCCCGATGCACCTCTGCCCGCGTAGGCGCACCACGTCCTCGGCGACGGGCCCGCCGAGATACCGGCGCACCTCCGCATCCGTCCACAGGCGAGCGATCGCCGGCACGTCGGGGGACGCAACCGGACGCAGTTCCAGGCGAGTCGTGGCAAGTGTGGCGGGCCAGTACGGCGCAGCGTACGCGGACGTCATGGGCGCGATCATGTCATCGGCCCATGCCGGTCCGTCGCACCGCCGGCCCGCCCGGGCCCTTGGATCAGGTGCAGGCGTGCGGCCGCGCACTCCGGGTAACCGCATGGCACGTGAGAGGACTTGAAGGGGAGACACATGCGGACCGGAGCCCACGGCACGGCGGCACAGCACGACGCATCGCGGACGAGCACGCGGGACGGGCCCATGACACCGTTGCTGAGAGGCCTCGCCATGTTGCTCGCGCTCGCGGCCACCGTCGCCTTCAGCGTGGTGCTCGCGCGCCTGACACTGGAGCCCTCCGCGGCCTCCGAGCCGTTGACTCACAGTAATCTCCGACCGGGCGACTCCATCCGTGACTACCTCACACAGCCCGCGCTGCGTGACACCGTCAAGCAACTGGGCGGAAATCTGGTGCTGGGGGTTCCGTTCGGTCTGCTTCTGCCGGTGCTCGTGCCGCGGGCCCGGGGCCTGCTGCGGGTGGTGGTGGTGACGGCCCTGGTGATGACGCTGGTCGAACTGGTTCAGGGCGCCCTCGTGACCGGTCGTGCATTCGATGTCGATGATGTCATCCTGAACACGACGGGCGCCCTCCTCGGATACCTCCTGCTGGGCCGCCGGCTCGGCCGTGCCGTGCACCCGCGTCGGCATCACTGGTGGCACCGCTGGACGGGGGACGGGACGAGGACCGAGCCCACCCGCGGTACACGCGAAAAGTGACCGAATTCCGCCGCACCAGCGCAACGGTGTGTGCACATCCCCTGAGGCGGGGCAGCCGATGCCGGACTGCCGTCGTGAAGAAGGGAAGGACATCATGGCGCGACCGAGGATTCTGGTGGTGGGAGCCGGCTTTGCCGGGGTCGAGTGCGTACGTCGGCTCGAGAGGAAGCTGGCCGCCACCGAGGCGGAGATCGTGCTCGTCACGCCCTTCTCCTACCAGCTCTACCTGCCGCTGCTGCCCCAGGTGGCTTCGGGCGTGCTCACGCCGCAGTCCGTCGCTGTGTCCCTTCGCCGGAGCCGAAAGCACCGTACCCGGATCATTCCGGGTGGCGCGATCGGCGTGGACACCAAGGCGAAGGTGTGCGTGATCCGCAAGATCACGGGTGAACTGGTCGACGCGAGGTACGACTACCTCGTCCTCGCCCCCGGCAGCGTCACCCGGACCTTCGACATCCCCGGGCTGCTCGAGCATGGGCGCGGGATGAAGACGCTGGCCGAGGCTGCCTTCATCCGTGACCATGTGATCGCTCAGCTCGATCTGGCGGACGCCAGCCACGACGAGGCGGAACGGACGGCCAGGCTTCAGTTCGTGGTGGTCGGCGGCGGGTATGCCGGGACCGAGACCGCCGCCTGCCTGCAGCGCCTCACCCAGCACGCCGTGAAGCGGTATCCGCGCCTGAACCCCGAGCGGATCTCATGGCATCTGATCGACCTGGCTCCCAAGCTGATGCCCGAACTGGGCGACCGGCTCGGACAGGTTGCTGTGGACATCCTGCGCGGGCGCGGGATCGAGGTCTCCCTCGGGGTCTCGGTCGCCGAAGCGGATGCCGACAAGGTGACGCTCACCGACGGTCGCGTTCTGCCCAGCCGCACGCTCATCTGGACGGCGGGTGTCGTCGCGAGCCCGCTGATCGGCACCCTCGACGCCGAGACGGCGCATGGCCGGCTCGTGGTGGGGGCCGAGATGGCCGTGCCGGGCGCCGAGGGCGTCTTCGCCCTCGGGGACGCCGCGGCAGTGCCGGATCTGGCCAAGGGCGGCGACGCACTCTGCCCGCCGACCGCGCAGCATGCCATGCGGCAGGGGCCCAAGGTCGCCGACAACATCATCGCCTCGATGCGCCATCAGCCGCTGCAGCCCTATGTGCACAAGGACCTTGGTCTGGTGGTCGACCTCGGTGGCCGGGACGCCGTGTCCAAGCCGCTCGGCATCGAACTGCGGGGCCTGCCGGCCCAGGCGGTGGCGCGCGCCTACCACTGGTCGGCGCTGAGGACCAACGTCGCCAAGACCCGGGTACTCACCAACTGGATGCTCAACGCCGTTGCCGGCGACGACTTCGTGCGTACGGGCTTGCAGGAGCAGAAGCGCGTCACCCTGCGCGATGCCGAATTCACCGACCTCTACCTGACTCCTGAGCAAGTCCGCGAGCACGTGGCCTCTCTGCGGGCGCGCACCTGACCGCCGCTGGGGGCACGGGCCCAGGACGCCCCGTGCCACCCTGCTCCTGGCCGCATCACGTGCTCCAGGACGACCGACGCGCTCCCCGCCCGACCCGGCGTTACCGTGGAAGCAGCACCCGATGCTGCCGTAGCGGCCGGCGCCCGCATGACGCCCGAGCACGGACAGGAGCGGCCCACGATGTCGACTGCTGACGCTCAACCGCAAGCCGGGGCCGTGGCGCAGATCGTCGTCCTCCCCGTCACACCTGGCGCACCACCGTTCCGTCTGGTCGAGATCAACGGGAACGTGGCCGGGACCGCTCACGACCTTCCGGACCTGATCGAGCTGGCATACAAGGCGGGCCTGAAGCATGTCGATCTCGACGATCCGGCACAGGTGCGATGGGTGGGCGGAGGCAAGTACAAATGGGCTTGAGGTGCGCCCTGCCGACCGAGGCCCGCCCATGGACGTCACACGCTCCGTGACGACCCCCAGGGCCAGGATCTGATGCGCCGTCTCCTGACCCGCGCGAGTGGCACCTCCTTCGACGCCCACGGAAGCGATCATCCGGCCACGACAGCGCGTCAGGGAACGACTCAGTCAGTCAGCCGGTGGGCTCGTCGGGGACGGGCTGGTCGGAGGGTGCGTCCTGCGACGGCATCGCTCCGCGCGGACCGGCCCCGGCCTCATCGAGGTCCGGCACATCGTTCCCCTCCTCACCGTCTTCCGGTGCCTCTCCAGGAAGGTGTGCGTCCTCCTCCTGCCGGTCCTGCTCCTCGGCCTCCTGGTCGGGCATGTCCCGGGGCAGTGGATCATCGGTCTCTTCGAAGCCTTCCGGCCGGTACTCTCCGGTCACTGTCCTCTCCTCCTCGGGTCGCTGCCGGGGGCTCGGGCGGTTGCGGGCGACGTCGCGAGTACCCCTTCCCCGGCCGACGACACGTTTCCCGAGTTCAGGGCCCGCGTGCGGTGGCGGGGGCGTGACAGTGGGAACGATGGTCTCCGGGGCCACGTCTGACGGACGGGGCCGAGAGGATCGGCACCGGGCACGCCGGCGCGGGGCGTCAGCCGAGTTCGAGACTGGTGATGCCGAACAAGCCCCGCCCGTCGATCTCGGGAACCGGGCCGGTGTACATCCGCGCGGTCTCGAAGGTGGGCACGAACCCCAGTTCCTGCATGAGGTCCGTAGCGGCCTTGTTGTGGTCGGGGACGTCGACGGCCACGGCCGTACCGGGCGCGCTCGCCGCGAGTGAGTGGATCAGGGCGGCCGCCACGTCCGGTGCGTCGGCGTACAGAGGGCCGATGCGGGAGGCCCCGCTGCAAGGGCGGATGACGCCGAGTCCTCGCAACTCGCCCTCGTGCAGGGCGGCGACGGCCGTGCGGCCGGGCAGGCTCGTCCATGCGGCGAGGAAGCCGCCACGTGTCTCGGGGAAGAAACGCCTGTCGTAGGCGGTCAGTTGTCCGAAAGGGATCGTGCCGGCATCGACGAGAGCGAAACCCTCCGACCGAACGGCGCCGGCGCCCGGCGCTCCCTCGAAGCGGATGTTGTTCCAGGCGTGACTGAACCCCGACCTGCGGTAGTTGTCCTGCTGATCGACGACGCCGTCGAGTCCCACGACCCGGCCGTCCAAGCGGGCCATGCCCGCACGCCACAGCTGCATCCCGTAGCCCTGTCCGCGCACCGAGGGCCTGGTGATGTAGAAGCCGATGAAACCGGAACCGACTCCATACCGGACCGCCGAGATGCACCCCAGTGGCTCACCGCTGCGGCGTCCGACCAGAAACCCTGCCGGATCGGCGACAGCGAATGCATGGCGGTCGGAGTCGCCCGGATTCCACCCCTCCTCCTCGGCCCAGTCGCGCATCAGCGCGATGTCGCGGGCACTCGCGTTCCGGATCTCGAATTCAGCCATGGCCTGCCGCCCTTCGCCGAGCACGACCGCAGGTCTCGCAGGTGTGCTGCACGTTCGGTCCGTGACGAGGCGTTTCTAGCAGCTGTGGTGCACGCGCCGATCAGGACAAGCCAGTCGGCTCTCAACAGCTCATTCCGGTGGGGCGCTTGTGCTTCACGATGAAATGCACAACAAGCGCGCCTGATGGGCGAAGTGCACCACTATGGTCTAGATTCTTGCCCCAGTTGAGTGATCCCATCGCAGCGGCCCGTACTGAGGTAGGGCTGTGCAACGTGGGGCGGCCGTACGAAATGTGCTCCGGGCCCCGCGAGAAGGGGTGCCGGACATGAGCCGTCGACACAGTCGCGCCGGAAGGGCGCGTGGGCGCGGGAACGAGCAGCACAGGCCGGTCTTCGTCGATGCCAGCGGACGGCGGGGCAGGAAGTTCCGGCGGTTCGGCTGGATTCTGATCCTTGCCAGTGCGTGTTGCGCCCTCATGCCGGTAGGTGTGCTGGTCGGCGGCGATTCCCGGGCGCCTTGGCTGCCGGGACTCGGCCGGTCGGACGAGGACCAGGCCGACCGCGTCGAGACGCGGCCCGATCCGGGAGGCCAGGTGGAAACGGACGCACCGCGGCGTGCTGCCCCTGTCGCGAGCCCTCCGTTCGACCTCGCCGGAGCCGTGGGTCCGTCGCCCTCGGTGTCCGGGAGCGCCGCGGACGGCAGCACGACGCCCGTGGCACCGGAGCCTGTCTCCCGGAAGCCCGCGCCGGCGATCCCCCTCCCGGGCCGTTCCTCGACGCCCGCCCCGGTCGCGAGCCCGTCACCCCCTGTTGACGACGGGCCGGAAACCGGGGCACCCTCCACCCCGCCTGCGCCGACGGATCCGACCCCGACGGGACCGACGCCCACCGACACCGCGCCGCCGGAGCCCGTCGGCAGCCCGTCACCGACGACAGAGCCGGTCGCGCAGTCGTCCCACTCGGCGGGGGGAGTCGTCTGCGCGGAGCCACTGATCGCGGTGTGCGTGGTGCTGCACGGCGTCTGACGCGGGTTCAGAACCCGAAGCCGCTCAGGCCCGGGTGGTCATCGGGGCGTCGGCCGAGCGGCCAGTGGAAGGCGCGGTCGGACTCCGCGATCGGCATGTCGTTGATGCAGGTGTGGCGTACCCGCATCAGACCGTCCTCGCCGAACTCCCAGTTCTCGTTGCCGTACGAGCGGTACCACTGGCCGGAGTCGTCGTGCCACTCATAGGCGAATCGCACGGCGATGCGGCTGCCGTCGAACGCCCACAGCTCCTTGGTGAGCCGGTAGTCCAGCTCCCGCTTCCACTTCCGGGACAGGAATCGAACGATTTCCTGGCGTCCGGTGATGAACTCCGCCCGGTTGCGCCAGCGCGAGTTCTCGCTGTAGGCGAGAGCCACCTGCTCGGGGTCGCGCGAATTCCAGCCGTCCTCGGCGAGGCGGACCTTCTCGATCGCGGTCTCCCGCGTGAACGGCGGAACGGGGGGACGTACGGACATGACTCTCTCCCACAAGGCAGCCCCGGGCGAGAACGTTCGTTCTCGCCCGGGGCAACAGTAGGAGAACATGCGTTCTCGTGCCACTGTCCGGGGAGTTCTACCGGCTCACAGTCCATGCGTCCCGTGTGTCCGGCCGTGCGCAGTGGCGCCGGTGCCGTAGCGGCGTTCGAAACGCTCCACTCGGCCGGCCGTGTCCACCACGCGGGCGGTGCCGGTGCAGACGGGGTGGCTCGCCGACGAGGTCTCGACGTCGATCAGCGGGTAGGTGCTCCCGTCCTTCCAAGTGATCGTTTCGGCGGAATCCGCCGTCGAACGGGTCAGGAATGCCACGTCTGCGGCACGGTCGCGGAAGACCACGAGGCGGGAGGTGGGGTGGATACGGGGCTTCATGAATGCTTCCTTCCTGGAAGATGGCGGACCGCGCGCGTCACCGCTCCTCGCGGAACAGGACGTGCCGCCCGGCGGCGGGGTCGAACTTGCGGAGCACGAGGCGGTCGGGATCGTTGAGGCGGTTCTTGCGCGTCACATACGTGCGGCCGGTACCGGCCGATGAACGCAGCGTGACCACAGGGCGTGCGCCACTGCGGGGCATATTTTCTCCCTTCGCCGGACATCGCCCCCGGAATCAGGGTGGCGTGTGATTTGTCCATGCCAGTGTCGGCTGGTGCAACAGCGGGCCTCGCATTCCCATTCCCTCGGGCCGAGGGAATGGCGGGCCGCCGGCGCTCAGGGCGCCAAACGGCCCTCCAGCGCGAGCAGCTCCTCGTCGCTGAGACGGGGAGGCCGCCAGTCGAGACTCGCCGCATGAGCCAGGAAGCGGTCGTCGAGTGCCAGGTGGTACGTCGCGACGTAGTAGGCGAGGTCGGAGTACCAGAACCACGTACCGTCGGTCTGCACGGACAGGCCGCAGATGATCGTGCCGTCACCGCGAAGCTCGTCATGGACCAGCCCGGGGGAGGCGGCGAGCACGGGGCCTGCACGCAGATAGGCGGCCAGCTCGCTCTCGACGGGGCGCGGTGAGGTCCCGGCCGCGGCATGGATGCTCGGGGCCTGCTCACCCCTGCCCCGCAGCTCACGGAAGTTCCCCAGGAGATTGCCCCGGCAGCGGTCGGCGCCCTGGCGCCGACGGTGCGCGGCCGAAGGGGCCAGGACCGGGGCCGGGAGTTCGCCCGTCGGAGGATTGGGCCCCGTGACAACCTCGACGCCGAGAGGAACGGGCCGTCGGGGCGCTTGCGGAAGCGCCTCGGCGGCACGGACGGCCAGTGCTGAGGGAAACGCACCTCGGGCCTCCAGCGTGGTCACGCAGGACTGGGCCTGGGCGATGGTGAAGCCGGGCACGCGCTGCCGCAACAGGCGCACGGCGTGCACCCTGCCCCGCGTGGCGGCCGTCTGCAGCAGCTCGGCCACGAGGCCGTCCAGCGGCTGTGGCAGGTCTTCACCCCTGTAACGGACGCGGTGGTCGTCCTCCCATGCCCCGGTGACCAGGTCCACGGCGGCGATCCGGTGCAGGCTGCCGTCGTTGCCGTCCACGAGGTAGGGGCCGTTCCCGGCCAGCGCGTCGCTCCCGTTCCCCGTACGGAGGTACTCGGAGGACTGGTGGCCGACGATCCAGCCGAGCTCGTGCTGCGTCACTCCGGCCACCACGGTGTGAACCGATGCGCCGTACAGGGCCAGTTCGGCACGGTACTCGCGCTCCAACTGCGCCTCGACCAGACGCACTGCGAACTCACGCTCGATCATGTCCGCAGCATGGACCTTCGCGCCCGGCCCGGGCGACTGGATTTCGGCCAGATCCCGCCCGCGTATACGCGTCGGAGGTTTCAGCAGCCCGTTGTCGGCGACCCGAACGGGAACCGATCAACGTCTGTGAATGAAGGAGGCACTTCCTGTGGAGAGCGCGAACTGGCGTCATGACGCGGCATGCCTCGACGAGGACCCCGACCTGTTCTTCCCGGTCGGCAACACCGGACCTGCCGTGCTTCAGGCCGCCGACGCCAAGGCGGTCTGCCGCCGGTGCCCGGTCCGCGAGCAGTGCCTGGACTGGGCCATGGCCCATGGCCAGGACTCCGGTGTCTGGGGCGGTCTCGACGAGGACGAACGGCGGGCGCTCAAGCGCCGGACGGCACGGCGGCGCTCCGTGGGGCGGGGCACCAGCTGACACGTGCGGCGCATCAGGCCGCCCGGGGCGCCTGTGAATCGCATGTGTACCGCCGTGCGATCCAGGCGTATCCGGAGGCGCCGTCCTCGATCTGAAACCTCGCGCGCCGGCAATCGAGGACTCCACCGCCTTCGAGCCGCCTTCGGCACCACGCCCCGCCCGCTCGGGACCACGGTCGCCGAGGCCCTGGAGTGGTACCGAGCGTGCCTCGGCACCCAGGTCCGCGGACAGCCGCCCGCCGGCGGTCGATCCGGGCCCACACATGCCGCGATCATGGAAATGCGCAGGCCGGCCTGCGATTCGGCCCGCCTGTCGGGGCCCCGCGGCTGCCGCGCGGTCCCCGGAACGCCTCCCGGACTGGTGACAGTTCGGTTGCGTGTGAGGGCAATCGCGTTCCCGTGGCCGGACTCGACCGTTGTCTGGGCATGGATACGTTCGGCAACGACCCGATTCCCGAGCCAGACCACGCGCTTGTCGACGCGTACTGGCTTGCCTCCAGTTCGCATGAGGGAGACACCTGCGCCTTCTGCATGCACCTGCGGAAGACCGACGCCCGGGCCGTCGGCAGGACCACAGCCGAGCGCGCCGCCGTGCCGTGGGTCGTCCCCACCGGGCTGCCGCCCCGCCGCTCGGAGTGTGCCGAGTGACGACGCGCACGGCGATCCTCCGCCACCGCCCCGCACACATCGCCGGGCGCCGGGCGTGCCCGAACTCCATGACGTGGCACGGCATCTGCGCCGATGCGGATGCCAGGCACCTTCTCTGCCGGCCGGGGCGGACCTGAGAGCGACATCACGGACGGGAGGGCCGGCTGCCGGCACGCGCAGGGAACCCGCCACCGCACCCTCGCCATCCTCACCACCGGACACCAACCGAGGGCGAGGACGGGCGATGGACGAGACGGTACGTCAGGAGTGCGGCACGGACACGGATGCGGCGGCCACAGGCGCCGGCAGGCTGACACGCCGAGGCCTGCTGGGCGCCGGTGTTGCGGCCGGCGTGGGCGTGGCCGTGGGGACCCGGGCGGCGGGCGCCTCCACCGCCCCGTCGTCCGCGCCCACGGCAGGCAGAGCTCCCCGTCCCCCTCGCGCAGGTGACTGGGCGGCACTGGGACGCGGGCTGGACGGAACCCTCGTACGGCCCGGCGCCCGCGACTACGACGCCGCACGCAAGCTGTTCAACCCGCGCTTCGACGGGGTGCGGCCGGCCGGGATCGCGTACTGCGCACGGCCCGAGGACGTGCGCAGCTGCCTGGAATTCGCCCGCCGCCACCAGGTGCCCGTCGCGGTGCGCAGCGGCGGCCACTCGTACGCCGGCTGGTCGTCCGGGCCCGGCCTGGTCGTCGATGTGCAGAAGATGGCATCCGTCTCCCTCTCGGGCAGCACCGCGACGATCGGCGCCGGCGCCAAACTGATCGACGTGTACGACCGGTTGACGGCCCGCGGGCGCACCGTGCCCGCCGGGTCCTGTCCGACGGTCGGCGTCTCGGGACTGGCTCTCGGCGGCGGTATCGGCGTCGTCAGCCGCGCCTACGGTCTGACGAGCGACAGCGTCACCGGCGCCCGCATCGTCACCGCCGACGGACGGATCCGTTACGTGGACGGCCGGCACGACCCCGACCTGTTCTGGGCTCTGCGTGGCGGCGGCAACGCCCAGTTCGGCGTCGTCACCGAACTGCGGTTGCGTACCCATGCGGCCCCCCGGTGCACGACGTTCTTCCTGAGCTGGCCATGGTCCAGGGCCGCAGCCGTAGTGCGGGAGTGGCAGCGCTGGGCTCCCACGGCACCCGATGAGATCTGGGCCAATCTGCATCTGTCCGCGCCGGCGGGCGGACGGCCCGGGTCGGTCCGCGTCGGCGGCCTGACCCTCGCAGGCCGCAGTGACCTCGAGAACCGCCTCGACCGTCTCGCCGACGCCATCGGCGCGCCCGCCCGGTCGGTGTCCGTGCGCACCAGGCCGTTCATGGACGCGATGAAGGTGATGGGCGGCGTCTCGGGCTTCACCATCGCCCAGGCCCACCAGAAGGGCGGCCTGCCAGGCCGTACCCCGCAGGGCCGGGTGGCGCGCGAATCGTACGCGGCACGCTCGGACTTCTACACCCGGCGTATCCCGTCCGACGGGATCAAGGCGCTGCTCTCCCGGGTGGAACGCCTGGCGGCGCTCACCGGAGGCGGCGCGGGGAGCATCGCCCTGGACGCCTTGGGCGGCGCGGTGGGGCGGGTCCGGGCGGCCGACACGGCATTCGTCCACCGCAACGCGCTGTTCCTGGCGCAGTACATCGTCTCGTGGCCCGACCACGCCTCAGCGACCACGGTCGCCCGCCACCAGGCATGGCTCGACTCCACGCACGGGGCGATGCGCCCCTGGGCGAGCGGGCGGGCTTACCAGAACTACACGGATCCGAAACTGCGGGACTGGCGCCGGGCGTACTACGGCGCGAACGCAGAGCGCCTCGCGCGGGTGAAGAGGTCGTACGACCCTGCGCGTCTCTTCCGCCACCCTCAGTCGTTCTGACCGTTGGTCGCATGACACGCAGGAGCAGCCCGGCGGCACGCAGGTGCCGCCGGGCCCGTTGCCGCGGGGTCAGTCCGTGAAGGTGTCCTTGGCCTTCTCCTTGGCAGCCCGCGCCTTGCCGCGGGTCTCCAGGGCAGCACCCTTGGCCTCGGCTTCCCGGTTGTGGATCGCGTGGCCGGTCTTCCGCATGGCCTTGCCGACAACCTGCTCGGCCTTGGCCTTGGCCTTCTCTCCGGCACTCATGGCAGTCCCTTCGTCGTCGGTCGCGATGCAGGTGCCCCGGTTCGCACGGTTGAAACGATGGACACTGCTGGGGCGATCACCTACCTGCTGTCACCGCCCGTGCCGGCCACCTCGCCGAAGGTCAGGCCGGTGCCGGTGAGGTCGGCCCGTACGCCCGAACGCTCCACCACGACGTCGCGCAGCCGCACGTCGCCGGTGGTCTTCGGCAGCGAGAAGGAGAGGGACAGCCGGTCGGACAGCTCCGGCGGCCGCAGTTCGAGCAGGGCACCGATCAGGTTCGGGTCGATGCCTGCCTTCTCCAGCAGCCAGGGGTGGTCGATGACGAGGTCGACCAGGTTGACCTTCAGCATCTGCTCGATGAAGCGCGGCGAGCCGGTGAGCCGGCTGAGTTCCGCCTCGCTTCTCAGGGCACGGTCGATCTGGGAGCGGGGTATGCCGAGACGCTCGACCACGGCGGGCAGGTCGAGGAGCGCCTTGGCGCGGGCCGCCTCCTTGGTGATCCGGCGTACTGCTTCGGGGTGCAGCCGCAGTCCGGAGTGCGCGGAGTCCTTGCCGGGGCGGTACGTGAACAGGCCCGGGACGTCCAGGCGCATGGATTCCACGGTGGTGGACACGGTGCGGTCGCCGTCGCGCTTCAGGTGCGCCTTCGCCCATACGCTCACGTCGCGCCCGGCGATCGGGAGCGATCCGGTGATCCGGATGGTGCCGCGTCCGGCGTTGGTGAACTCGACCTGGGAGGCACCCAGTTCGCGGTTGAGGTCGTCGAAGGAGAGCAGCACGTCGCCGTCCATGCGGTCGATCACCGCGCCCTGGATCGCGGTCGGCAGATCGCCGACGATCCGTATGTCGGTTGCGGTGGCGTGCACTTCGGCCAGGGAGACCTTGTCAGCGGCGACGTCGGGGACGGTGACGTCGGCCTTGTCGATACGGCGGTCCAGTACCTGGGTCAGGAAGGGGAAGCCCGCGATGTCGACCTGTGGCCTGGCGGCGAGGTCCAGCGACTGCTGGATTCTGTCCTCGGCCTTCTCCTCCGCGTACGCCACGGCGAGGCGGTCACCCGTCACGAAGAACGCCGCGGTGACGACGGCCGCGACGGTGAGTTTCAACGCGACGGGCAACGCCGCGAGGCGGCTCTTGCCGCGGTGGTTGGGAGGCGACCAGTCGTCCGCCTCGTCGTCGTCCGATCGGATCCCGAGCCGTTCGAAACCCGAGAAGCCTTCGTCGCTGCCGCCCGCGTCTGCGCCGTAGTCCGGTTCGGGGTCCGCCAGTTGAGCCAGTTCGTCGTACGGATTGCGTGGTTGCGTGGACATGCGTGTGGGGGATCGCATCGGCTCATCCCATCACGATCACCACGGCCGAACGCAAGTCCGACCGTGTCCGGCGGGGTGAGACTTGGACCACGTCCACAGAGCCACCGCAACCGTTCAAGAGGGGAAGGCCGTCTTCACCATGCCGGGGGTGGGGGACATGTCGTACCCGGGCGCTAGCGTGAAGCGACACAACGAGGGGTGGAGCAGGCATGAATACGAAGACCGTGCGGCACATGTACGTAACCGCTGCCGTGGCAGTGGCCTTTGCGTCGATCACTTCCTGCAACGGATCCGGTGGCGAGCAGGACAGCAAGCAGGATCGCGGCGCAGGTGTGGTGAAGGTGGACCCGATCGCGGCACTGCGCAGTGTGCAGGCCAAGACCAAGGGTGCCGATTCAGCGCGTGTCGAGGGCACCACGGTGATGGGCGACGCCATGTCCATGAAGCAGTCCGGGGCCATCGCATGGACCGACGGCCTCACCGGCACGATCGAGATCACGTACACCGGCGGCACCATGGCGGACAGCCTGAAGCAGGCCGGAGTGAACGGCCCGATCGAGGCCCGGTACTTCAAGGAGGGCTACGTCGTGAACATGGGCGCGGCCACCGCCCAGCAGTCCGGTGGGAAGCACTGGATCAGCTATGACTACGACGATCTGGCCGAGGTCGCCGGCGCGGCCGGTGAGGTGATGAAGGACCAGCTGCAGAACACCACCCCTGACCAGGGTGTGAAGTCCCTGCTGGCCTCGGGTGACGTGAAGAAGGTCGGCCGGGAGGACGTACGCGGGGTCACGGCGACGCACTACTCGGGCACGGTCGATGTGGCCGAACTCAGTGCGAAGAACAGCTCCCTGGACGCCGACCAGCTCGCGCAGCTCAAGAAGCAGCTCAGCGACGCCGGGATCACCACGGAGAAGGTCGACATCTGGGTCGACGACAACGACCTGCTGGTGAAGAAGGTTGAACGGGGCCAGATGAAGACCGGCGAGTTCAACTCGACCGTTTTCTACAGCGACTACGGCACCAAGGTCTCGGCGGAGAGGCCTGCGGCTTCCGACACGGTGGACTTCAGGGAGCTGATGCAGAAGGGCACCTCGTAGGCCCCTTGCACCGTCCGGCGCCCGCAGAGCGTGTTCGCAGGCGCGCACCGATGCCGGGCACCGTGGCACCAGTGCCGCGGTGCCCGGCAGTTCGTGCCTCGGCCGGCGGGCGGATCAGGCCCCTGCGACCATCCGTTCCAGGCCGTCAAGGATCAGGTCGAGGCCGAAGACGAAGTCGGGTGCGCCGTCGTACGTGCCCTCCATGACGTGGACGGCCATTTCGGTCAGGTGCGGGTAACGGCCGGGAGGCAGTTGAGGCAGGTGGGTCGCTGCTGCTTCGGGGAACTGCTCCACCTCGAAGGGGAAGTTGAGTCTCTGGAGCGTGAAGCCGTAGATATGACTGTCCATGGCGCTCCAGGCACGGTCGGCCTGTTCGATCGAGAAGCCCGCTTCCCGCAGGCTGCCGAGTGTCGAGTCCACATAGCGCAGCATCGCGGGCCCGACGTGGGGACGGGACATCAGCAGCCTGCACGCCCATGGGTGGCGTAGCAGCACTTCGTGTGCCGAGATCCCCCGTCGGCGCATGGCCGCCTTCCAGTCGTCCTCCGGGGACGGGACGCTGATCTCGCCCACGACGAGATCGACAATGCCGTCCAGGATCGCGTCCTTGTTGGCCACGTGCTTGTACAGGGACATGGCCTCGACGCCCAGTTCCTGGCCGAGCCTGCGCATGGTCAGCGCTTCGGCGCCGCCGGAATCGGCGAGTGCCAGTGCGGTGCGCAGCACGCGCTCCGTGCTCAGCGGCTCACGTGGGGCCGCACCCGCGGCGCTCCGCGGTGCCATGGTCGCTCCACCCTTCCTCCTTGACAGGCCTTCATCAGGACCTTAGCTTACGCGGTAAGCTGGCTTACATTGTAAGCCTATCGATGTGCTGAAGAAGGGGCCCGGGATGCGTGTCACCGATGTATCTGCGCAGCAGTCGCCGGACGCGATGAAGGCGGTCGTCCACCACGTGTACGGGTCACCCGACGCACTCGACATCAGGGAGATCGACAAGCCGGCACCCGCCGACGACGAGGTGCTGATCCGGGTGCACGCGGCCGCCCTCAACGCCGCCGACGCCTTCCTGCTGAGTGGCGAGCCCTTTGCCGTCCGGGCCATGGCGGGCGGACTGCGTCGGCCGCGGACGAACCACGTCCTCGGCAGGGCCGTGGCCGGGCAGATCGAGGCGGTGGGCATGAGTGTGGCGGGCCTGGAAGTCGGCGACCACGTGTACGCGGAATGTGCCGGCACCCTTGCCGGGTACGTCCGTGCCCCCGAACGGTTCGTCGCCCCGAAGCCGGCGGCGCTGTCGTTCGAGCAGGCTGCGACGATCCCGGTGGCCGCCACCGCCGCACTGCAGGGGCTTCGCGATCGAGGGCAGGTCCGGGCCGGGCAGCGGGTCCTGATCAACGGTGCCTCGGGTGGCGTGGGCACATTCGCCGTTCAGATCGCCGCATGGCTCGGCGCCCGCGTCACCGGGGTCTGCAGCACGAGAAACGTCGATCTGGTCAGATCGATCGGCGCCGATGACGTCATCGACTACACCGCCCAGGACTTCACCACCGCCGAGCAGCGCTACGACGTCATCCTCGACCTTGTCGGCAATCACTCCCTCGCGGCACTGCGCCGGGCGCTGGCCCCCACGGGGACCCTCGTACTGTCCTCCGGCGGCGGGGGCAGGTGGCTCGGCCCCGCCCGGCGGATCGCCTCGGCGTTCGTCGTCGCTCCGTTCGTACGCCAGCGCCTGCGCCCGTTCGCGGCGACACAGGACAAGCGTGACTTGATCTTGCTCAAAGAGCTCGCCGAGTCAGGAGCGATCAGGCCGGTCATCGACCGTACCTATCCGCTCGGCCATGCCGTGGAAGCCATGCGGTACCTCGGCCAAGGGCACGTCGCCGGCAAACTCGTGATCATCATGAACGATGCCCACTGACAGCTTCCGCGGGGCTTCAGCTGCCGGCTACGCGGGGCGCGGATGCGGTGGCTGACGCAGGGCGCGGATCGTGCCGGGAAGCGGAAGGGTTGCCCAGACCGTCTTTCCGCGCGGCGGCGTACGGGACCAGGACCAGCTGTCGCTGAGTGCGTCGATCAGCGCAAGCCCGCGGCCCCCGAGCGCCGAGGTGCCGACGTTGCGCCGGCGCGGCGGGTCCGGGCTGGGGTCGGCCACGGCGCAGACCAGGTGCCCGGGATGGCGGAAGAGGCCCAGCCAGAGGGGGTAGTCCGTGGGGTCCGCCGGAGTGGGCGCCAGTGCATGCTGGACGGCGTTGGCCACGAGCTCGCTGACGACGAGTTCCGCGTCGGGCGCGAGCGGCTGCAGCGCCCATCTGTCGAGGGTCAGACCGACGAACTGCCGTGCCTGACGGGCGTTCTGGAGCTGGCCGTCCAGTCCGCAGGCGGCGAACAGGCCTGGACCCGGGCATTCTTCGAAACCGGGAGCCACGGGGTCCGCGGGCAGGCCCTGCGACAGTGCCGCCGTCCCGCGATCGGCGTGGCCGAGCAGCGGCACCTCTTGGTCGAACCTCGTCGCGGAAGAGGCTGACATGTGAATCGTCACTGGTCATGTCCCCCTGCAGGCTTCGGAGTTCGATGCTGCGGCACTCGGTGTGGCACGAGTATTGTCGAGCGCGCCCTCAGAATGCAATTGCATCCGGGATTGCACTGGCCGGTTCCACGGCGAACGGATGTGCGAAATGAAAGGGGTTGGGCATGGAGTTCCCCAACGGCATGCGGGCGATCGAGCTGAACTCGGTGATATGGATCAAGAGCAGCCGCAGCAACGCAACAGGAAACTGTGTGGAGATGGCGTCCCTGCCGGGCGGGTATGTCGCCGTGCGCAACTCCAGGGATCCGCAGGGACCGGCGCTCGTCTACACACGGGACGAGATCGCCGCCTTCGTGACCGGAGCCCGCGAGGGCGATTTCGACTCGATGATTGGCTGAAACACGGTGGGTGGCCGACCGGTTACCCCTGGCCGCTCCCGCCTGTGCTCGATACTGTCGTGGTCCTTTCATAGTCCGCAGGAGCGCGCGATGGCTGCAGTGGTACCGAGCCCGTCGTTGTTCGTCGAGTCACTGGGGGCGGTCGAGAGCAACCCGACGGCCCTGAAACTGATCCTGGGCGGCAAGTTGCGAGAGCTGCGGGTCGGCGCCGGGCTCGATCCTTCCGCCGTGGACACCAGGCTCGGCTTCTCCCGGTCGAAGACCAGCCGGATCGAGCTGGGCCGGCACGGCTGCAAGCCGGCGGACGCCGCGGCTCTGCTGAGCCTGTACGGGGTGAGCGACGAAGGGCGTGTCGCCGAGTTCATGCGGCTGGTGGAGCAGTCACGCCGACCGGACTGGTGGCGCTCGTTCAGCGATGTGCTGTCCGACTTCTTCGCTCCACTGGTCGCGTTGGAGGGTGCGGCCGCGACCATTCGTACCTACGAGCCGTTCTATGTGCCCGGCCTGCTGCAAACGCCCGCCTACGCCCGGGCGGTCATCCGTTCCGGACCGGCACACCTCTATCCGCATGACGTCGAGCGGCGGGTGGACCTGAGGCAGGAGCGGCAGCGGCAGCTCGCGCAGCCGGACGCATCGCGTCTGTGGGCACTCATCGACGAGTCCGTACTGATGCGCAGGGTCGGCGGAGCGGAGGTGATGCGCGAGCAACTCGAGTATCTCGCCTCGATGATGGAACAGCGCCGTGTGGTCCTGCAGATCGCCCCGCTCGACGTGACCGCCTCGGTCGGCGTCGGCACGGGTGTGACCTACCTGCGCTTCGCACTGGACGAGCTCAAGGATGCCGTCTACATCGAGCATCTGACCGACAGTACGTTCAGTCAGAAGCCCCAGATCGTCGAGCAGTACCGCGACATGCTGGACCGGCTCGGCGCCTGCGCGCTCACCCCCAGGGAGTCGATCGCGGTGATACGGGAGCGCCTGGCCGGTCTGTGAGCACCACAGCGCTCCGGACGGGATTGCCGCGAGGCGGGTCCCGTCCGGAGCGCTGTACTGCGTCCGCGGACATGATGCCGTGTCCGCCGGCGGCGTTCACGGGATCCTGGCGACGCCGCCCCACTCGATCCATTCATCGGTCAGCTGCGTGGGGGCGAGGTCGGAGTCGGGCCGCCAGGTCGACACCTCCACCAGGCCGGGTTCCAGGATCTCGAGCCCGTTGAAGTACTCGGTCACCTCGTGTTCCTCGCGTACCCGTCCCCAGTGACCCCCGGTGGCCTCTGCCATGAAGTCGGTGACGAACTTCCGGATGTCCGGACGGTCGCTGACGAGCTGGCAGACCACGAGGAAGCTTCCCGGCGCGAGGCGTTGGGCGACCTGACGGACGAGCCCTGCCGGGTCTGATTCGTCAGGAATGCAGTGCAGCACCGATACGAACAGGGCCGCGACCGGTCGGCTGAAATCGATCAGCTTCGTCGTCTCCTCGTGACCGAAGATGACGTCGGTGTCCCGCATGTCGGCGTGGATGACAGCGGTGCGGTCGTTCTCCTCCAGCAGAGCCCGGCCATGGGCCAGCACGATCGGGTCGTTGTCGACGTACACCACGCGTGAGGCCGGATCCACGGCCTGGGCGACCTGGTGGACGTTGTCCTGGGTCGGGAGACCGGAGCCGTGGTCGATGAACTGGCGCACGCCGTACTCGCTGGCCAGCAGGCGCACCACGCGCTGCAGGAAACGGCGGTTGTTGACCGCCAGTACCTTGGTGCTGGGAACCTGCTGCAGCAGCTGCTCGCAGGCCTCGCGGTCGGACTGGTAGTTGTCGTCGCCCCCCAGCAAGTAGTCGTACATTCGTGCCACGCTGGGCACCTTCGTGTCGATGGCGTCCGGGCGCCACGACTCGCGTTGCATCCAGTCCTCACCCGCATCTTCGGCTGTCAGGCTGTTTCGGGCGACCATGCTATGAGCAGCCGGCAGGGCGGTACAGGTGATGTCCGCGACTGAGCGGACGGAGGCACTTGTTTCGGCCAGATCGGCGAGTTGAGGTCAGCAGTGGTGGATCGCCACCGGGTGATTCGCACGGGTTCCGTACCCGGGGAACGTCGCCTCGGACCCCGGAGCCACGTGGCGGCACCCGCTCTCGCTGCCGTCCCGGTAGATCACCTGCAACTCGTACGGTGTGCCGCAGTCGTTGCGGACGAACGTGTACCGCCAGCCGCTGCTCGAGGTGACGCATGTCGGCGCCGTACCGGACGCGGGGGTGTCCGACGAGAATCGGAAGCGGTCAGTAGTGGTCACGGGCGAGTCCGCCCAGGGGGTGAGGATGCGGTTGAGGCCCTCCTCCCAGATCACCGAGCCGTCCGGGTTCCTGATGAAGTACTTGTACTGGACGGCCGTGCCGGCCGGGAGCGCGGTCTCGCCCGACCACGTCGGATACGCGGCCGCGTCGAGGGGCAGGGCCAGCGCCGGATCCCAGGCCCCCAGAGCCTCCGCGTCGCCGGTGACGAACACCTGCTGGCCCCAGCTGGTCGACGTCGCGGCACGGAATGTCGACGGAACGCCGCCTCCGGCTGCCGAGGCATGGGCCGGGCCCGTCTGGACGACGGCTGCGAGCAGAAGCGAGAGCAACGCCGGCCAGCCGAGCACATGCCTCTTTCTGGATGAACTGCGCACGTTCAAAGCCCCTTTCACGGCGAGTGGCGTGTCAGCTCGTCCACGTTAGCGAATCTGCAAGAGCTTGTTGCAAGTTTCGGAAAGATCTTGCAACGCTTTACACGCTGAGCGCTGTCCGAACGGTCTGCTCCGCGCCGGTTCCCCCTTCCCCGGACGAGGTGATGCGTCCCGCCTCCAGGACGTAGTAGCGCTCCGCAGCACGCATGGCGAAGCCGACGTGCTGCTCGACGAGCAGCACGGACATTCCGCCGCGCCGGGTCAGGGCGAGGATCGTCTCCTCGATCTCGGTCACGACAGAGGGCTGGATTCCCTCTGTCGGCTCGTCGAGGAGCAGCAGTCTCGGGCGGGTGATGAGCGCTCGGGCGATGGCGAGCTGCTGACGCTGGCCACCGGAGAGCAGTCCGGCCCGCCGGCCGGTCAGTTCGCGCAGTACGGGGAAGAGATCCAGGGCGTCGGCGATCGCCGCCCTTCCGTCGCGCCGCCCGTCCGCGACGAGTTGGAGGTTCTCGGCCGTGGTGAGGTGCGGGAAGGACTGCTGGCCCTGGGGCACGTACGCGATGCCCCGCGCGACTCTCCGGTGCGGGGCGATACGGGTGATGTCCTCGCCGTCGAGCAGCACCGTTCCGCTCTTCGGCCTGAGCAGTCCCATGGCTGCCCGCAACAGGGTGCTCTTGCCCGCCCCGTTGTGACCGAGGACCACCGCGACCTTGTTCTCGGGAACCGACAGCGTCACGTCGTGCAGGACGGGGGAGCGGTCGTAGCCGGCCCGGACGTCGTGGATCTGCAGCATCATGCCTCCTGTGCGGACGGGACGGGTTCGGCGACGGAGGCGCGGCCGAGGTAGACCTCCTGCACCCGGGGGTCGGCCTGGACGTCGGTGACGGTGCCTTCGCTCAGAACCTTGCCGGCGTGCAGCACGCTGACGCTGCTCGCGAAGGACCGCATGAAGTCCATGTCGTGCTCGATCACGACGACCGTGCGCGTACTGTCCTCGTTCACGCGTCGCAGCAGCTCACCCGTCGCCTCGCGCTCTTCGTGGCTCATTCCCGCCACCGGCTCGTCGAGAAGCAGCAGCCGTACGTCCTGCACCAGCAGCATGCCGATCTCCAGCCACTGCTTCTGGCCGTGCGCCAGCACTCCCGCAGGCCGGTCGCGCAGGCCGGTCAGCCCGGTGGTCTCCAGCACCTCGGCGACCGGCTCCGGCACGCCCCTGCGCCGCCGGAGCATTGTCAGCGGTCCCCGCCCGGCCCCGGCGGCGATGTCCAGGTTCTGAAGGACGGTCAGCTCTTCGAAGACCGTGGCCGTCTGGAACGTACGCCCGATCCCGAGGCGGGCGATCCTGTGCACCGCCTTGCCGATGAGTTCCTGCCCACCGAAGCGGACCGAGCCGGTGGCCCTCACCAGCCCGGAGACCGCGTCGACCAGCGTGGTCTTCCCGGCACCGTTCGGGCCGATGAGAAACCGCAGATCGCCCGGGCGTACATCCAGGTTCACGCCGTCGACCGCCGTGAAGCCGTCGAACGACACCCGCAGATCGCGGACGCTCAGCCCCTCGCCCGGCTTGTCGCTGCTCATGCTTTCTCTCCTGTACGGGTACGGCGACTGCGCAGGACGGCGCCCAGTGACACGAGGCCACCTGGCAGGAAGCCGACCGCCACGACGAACAGCAGCCCTTGGAGGTACGTCCACGCGCCGGGAAAGGCGTCGGACAGTGTGCTCTGTGCCCAGGCCACCGCGATCGCGCCGAGCACCGCGCCCAGCAGCGACGCCCGGCCGCCGACGGCCGCGCCGATGACGAACCCGATGGACGGCACGACGCCGATCAGAGCGGGCGAGATGATCCCGACGGCCGGCACGAACAGCGCACCGGCGAGGCCGGTCATACCCGCCGCGACGACATACGCCACCAGCTTGACATGGGCGGGGTTGTAGCCGAGGAAGCGGACCCGTTCCTCGGAGTCCCGTACCGCGACGAGGAGTTCGCCGTATCGGCTGACGAACAGCGCGCGGGCGGCAGCCATCAGCAACAGCAGGCAGACGGCGATGATGAAGTAGATCATCCGCTGGTTGACGGGGTCGTCGAGGTCGTACCCGAAGAAGCCCTGAAAGTCGGTGAGTCCGTTGGTGCCGCCGGTGGTCGCCTGCTGTCCGACCAGCCAGATGGCGAGGGCGGCGGCGAGCGCCTGGCTGAGGATCGCGAAATACGCACCGCGCACCCCGCGGCGGAAGACGAGGAATCCGAGCAGGGCGGCGACCGCCATCGGCAGCAGCACGGTCGCGGCGAGCGCGAAGGCCGGGTCGGCGAAGGGCCGCCACCACCAGGGCAGGGCCTCACCGGTTCCGTACAGCTGCATGAAGTCGGGCAGCGCGCCGGGACTGCCACCCGGCCCCGCCGCGGCGTCGGTGAGCTTGAGGTGCATGGCCATTGCGTAGCCGCCGAGACCGAAGAAGACGCCCTGGCCGAGGACGAGCATCCCGCCACGGCCCCAGGCCAGACTGACGCCGACGGCGACCATCGCCCAGCAGAGGTACTTGGCGAGGAGCGCGAGCCGGAAGTCGGACAGGGCGAGCGGCGCCACGCCGAGCAGGAGTACGGCACCGAGGGCGAATCCGCCGGGGACCCGCAGTCGCCTGAGGGGTGAAGTGGGACCGGCCTCCGCCGAGTCGGGGGCCGAGGTCGGGGGAGTCACGGATGTCGTCATGCCAGGCTCCGGGTGCGCAGTGTGTACAGGCCCTGGGGTCGCCACTGGAGGAAGGCGACGATCGCCACGAGCACGATCACCTTCGCGACGCTGACGGTCGTGGAGTACTCCAGTACCGACTGGAGAACGCCGAGTACGAAGGCCGTGATCACGCTGCCCTTCAGCCGGCCTATACCGCCGACGACCACCACCAGGAAGGCGTCGACGATGTAGTTGGTTCCCGTCGTCGGCCCGATCGGCCCGACGAGCGTGAGTGCGACGCCCGCCACGCCCGCCAGTCCGGAGCCGATGAAGAACGTGATCCGGTCGACCCTGCCGGTGGCGATGCCCGACACCTCGGCGAGATCGCGGTTCTGAACGACGGCCCTGATCCGGCGCCCCAGCGAGGTGAACCGCAGGACGAGGGTGAGCACGAGAACGGAGAGGAGCGCCAGGGCGAGGATGAACAGCCGGCTGTTGGCGAGCGTGATCGAGTCCGTCACCGAGACGTTCCCGGTGAGCGCGTCAGGGGCGCGGGTCTGCACATTGGGGGCGCCGAAGAGGTCACGCGCCAGCTGCTGGAGCATCAAGGAGATACCCCACGTGACCAGCAGCGTGTCCAGCGGCCTGGTGTACAGGCGCCGGACCAGCAGCCACTCGAGCAGTGCTCCCATCATGCCGGCGGCGAGGAAGGCCACCGGCAGGGCGACGAGCAGCGAGACCCCCGCGCCGCTGACGGACTTCTGCAGGACGTACGTGGTGTAGGCACCGGCCATGATGAACTCGCCGTGCGCCATGTTGATCACACCCATCTGACCGAAGGTCAGGGTCAGGCCGAGCGCGATGAGCAGGAGTACGGCACCGATGCTGATGCCGGTGAAGGACTGGTTGAGGATGACCGTCATGGAGCGGCTCCGGGTGGGAGACGGGCATGGGGCTGGTGGGGCTGCCGAGGGCGCGGGGCGGACCCGGCCCTGAAAGGCCGGATCCGTCCAAGGGGCCGGGTACCGGCTCAGGAGAGAGAGGAAGCCCAGTCGTAGCCCTTGAGATACGGATCGGGCTTGATCGGCCCGCCCGAGTTCCATACCTCCGTGATGAGCCCGTCCGCGCCGACCTTGCCGATCCGGGCGGTCTTGTGGACGTGCTGGCTCGCGCCGTCGACGGTGACCCTGCCTTCAGGGGCGTCGAAGGTGATGCCGTCCGACGCCGCCTTGACCTTGGCGATGTCGAACGAATTCGCCTTCTCGACCATTTCCTTCCAGAGGTGGACGGAGATGTAGGCGGCTTCCATCGGGTCGCTGGTCGGTTTTCCGGCCCCATATTCGCCCTGGTACGCCTTGACGAACGCGGTGTTCGCCGCGCCGGGAGTGGTCTGGTAGTAGTTCCAGGCCGTCAGCTGACCCTCCAGATACTGGGTACCGATGCTCTTGACCTCCTCTTCCGCAATGGAGACCGACAGCACCGGCATGCTCTTCGCGGTCATGCCCGCGGACTTGTACTCCTTGAAGAAGGCCACATTGCTGTCGCCGTTGAGGGTGTTGAATACGGCGTCGGCTCCCGATCCCTTGACCTCGTTGACGATCGTGCTGAACTCGGTGGATCCCAGGGGTGCGTAGTCCTCTGTGACCACCTTCATGCCGTTGGCCTTTGCGTAGGCCTTTATGATCTTGTTGGCGGTGCGCGGGAAGACGTAGTCGCTGCCGACGAGAGCGAGCCGGGTCAGACCCTGCTTCTTGAGGTAGTCGAGGGCCGGCACGATCTGCTGGTTGGTCGTCGCGCCGATGTAGAAGATGTACGGCGACTGCTCGAGACCCTCGTACTGCACGGGGTAGAAGAGCGGCGACCTGTACTTCTCGAAGACCGGCTTGACGGCCTTGCGGCTCGCCGAGGTCCAGCAGCCGAAGGTGGCCGCGACCTTGTCCTCCTTGATCAGGCTCTCCGCCTTCTCCGCGAAGGTGGGCCAGTCCGAAGCGCCGTCCTGGCTCACGGCCTTGAGCTTCTTGCCGAGCACACCGCCGGAGGCGTTGATCTCCTTGACGGCCAGCAGCAGCGAGTTGTGGACCGTCACCTCGCTGATCGCCATCGTCCCCGACAGTGAGTTCAGCAGGCCGATCCTGACTGTGCCGCCCGAGGTGTCCGCCTCGACGCCGGCGTCGTCGGACGACGTACCGCTGCCGGTCCTGGCGCCGCAGGCGCTGAGGGCGGCGGACGCGCCGATGGCCGATGCGCCCGCAAGCAGGCCGCGTCTACTGATACTGAGCCCGGACATGAAATACCTCCTTGCCCAAGAAGGGCATGGGAACGAGAGGAAGAATTCGGGATTCGGGGAGGGAGGGACAGATGGTGAGAGAGATACTCGGTGCTTCAGATGCTGCGGCGGTCGGCGCGCGAATTCCCAGCCGTCCGGTGGTGGTGTCCGGACTGGTCTACTGAAGTGCGGTCACAGACTGCGCCGACGCTGTTTCCTCGGCGTTTCGGCTCCATTGAAGCCGCGTTTCTCTTGAAGCACAGAGGTCGCCGGGAAAATAGAAAAAGCCGCACTGGGACGCCTGATTGACGGCACCTCAGTAACGGCAATAAATACTTCCTGTGGAAAGTATCGGGCTGTCGTCAACCCTGTCAAGGCAGGCAGCGAGCGGCGTACGCTGTCGAGTGTCCCCGCACAGGCGTGAGATGAGGAGCATGATGGCGAGCCGGCCGCAGGAACTGCTCCAGCTGCTCACCCGGGCCGAACGTCTCTCGGTGCGCCGAGTGCAGTCCGTACTCGACGAGTTCGACTGCTCCGTAGAGGCGTGGCGGGTACTCGGCCTGCTCTCCGAAGGCGGGCATCACATGTCGGTCATCGCCGACCGCACCTCACTGCCCGCGCCGACACTCACCAAGCTGGTCGACCAACTCGTCGACCAGAACCTGGTCTACCGCCGGATCGACCCCGCCGACCGGCGCCGGGTCCTCGCGTATCTCACCCCGCGGGGGATGGAGCGCCGGCAGCGGCTCGACCGTCAGGTGCGGGCCGACTGGCTGGAGTTGGGCGGCAGCGACGACGAGGAGCTGCGCACCTTACTGGCGAGGCTCGCGGACGCCCTGGAGGGCAGGGCTACAACAGACCGTGAGGGCCGCTCAGTTGAGCGAGCACATTGAAGTCGAGCCCGTCCGCCTGCGCCAGATAGATGCGCTGGCGTACATGCCGGTCACGCAGTCGGAGCAGGCCACGTGGCCCCTCGTACGAGACCGAGTCGGCAGTCGCTCCGATCGTGGACACATCGAGGGTTCGCGCCCGTTCGACCAGTGCCGCCAGCAACAGCACTCCCTCGTAACAGGATTCACCGAGGCTTCCCGGTGCCGGGGCATCGATCCCGAAGCGGCCGGCGTACCGGCCGTGGAAGTCCATGGTGTCCTGGTTCGCGAGGGAGGCGAAGAACCCGGCCGTGCTGAACAGGTCCACGGTAGCCTCAGGGCCGCTGGCCATCAGCATGTTCTCGTCCATCAGAGTACTCAGCCGCAGACACCGCCGGTCGAGCCCCGAGGCGGCGAACGCCCTGTTGAAGCGGACTGCGTCGCTGCCCACCAGCAGCATCAGCACGGCGTCGGCGTCCGTCCGCTCGATGCGCTGCAGGACGGTCCGGAAGTCCTCGGTGCCCAGCGGAAGATACGACTCGCCGCAGACGCGGCCGCCCCGGCATGCGCGGGCGTAGCCGCGCGCGCCCCTCGCCGTGCGGCGCGGCCAGACGTAGTTGTTGCCGACGACGTACCAGCGCCGCACCCCCCGCGTCCCGGCGAGCAGCTCCATGGCGGGCAGCAGTTGCCAGGCAGGTGTCTCGCTGGTCATGAACACACCCTCGGTGCGCTCGCCGCCTTCGTAGAGAGCCGTGTAGACGTACGGCACCCGGTGCGCGATACGAGGCGCAACCGCCTGTCGTACGGAGGAGATGTGCCAGCCCGTGACGCCCTGCACTGCGCCGGTCGCCACCAGGGCCTCCACATCCTGTGCGACCTGCGGCGGCGCTGCGCCGCCGTCGACCTCCAGCAGCCGCAGTTCCCTGCCGAGGACGCCACCCGCTTTGTTGAGCTCCTCGGCAGCGAGCCGGGCGCAGGAGACACATGTGGGGCCGAAGATGCCGGCCGGGCCCTGCATGGGGTAGACGAGCGCCACGTTCAGGACGGCGTCGTCGGTCGACCACTGGGGGACTGCGGGAGTGTGGAGGGAGGATGGGAGCGGCCGGTGCATGGCGACATCATGGTCCGGCCACACCCGGCGACCAAGAGGCCCGGCGGTCCGTCGGCACCGGGGACCCGCACTGCCGTCCCGCGTCGGTGGTCAGGGGAACAAGCCCGGAGCCTGTTCCCCTGACCGGTGTTGACCGTTGTGCGGCGCCTATGCGCCGACCGCGCCGGACTTCTCGATCCGGACGACGGCGCTGGGTGCGCCGCTGCGCGAGCCCAGCGACTCGATCTTCTTGACGACGTCCATGCCTTCGACGACCTCGCCGAAGACGACATGCTTGTTGTCGAGCCAGTCGGTGACGATGGTGGTGATGAAGAACTGCGAGCCATTGGTGTTCGGGCCCGCGTTGGCCATGGACAGCTGGCCCGGCTTGGTGTGCTTGAGCTGGAAGTTCTCATCAGGGAACTTCGCGCCGTAGATGCTCTTGCCCCCGGTGCCGTTGCCCGCGGTGAAGTCACCGCCCTGGAGCATGAAGTCAGGAATCACACGGTGGAAGGCGGAGCCTTCGTATCCGAAGCCGTGCTCACCCGTGGCCAGTTCACGGAAGTTCTTCGCGGTCTTCGGGACCACGTCGTCGAACAGCGTGAAGACGATCCGGCCGGCCGGCTCGCCGTCGATGGTGATGTCGAAATACACGTCAGGATTCATGGAGGCATCCTCCCATCCGTCACATGGGCTCCTGACCATGCGACACCGGCAGACCCGTGACAAATCGTGACTACGGTGATCATTGACCTTCCGGGTACTTCTCACATGTCACGTTCGCGGCGGCGCGATGCGACGCCGCGCTGGGTCACTGTTCCGGTTCCGGTTCCGGGAGCGGGGGGAGGGGCACCGTCGCCCCGGAGCCGTCCCGTACCGCCTGCACCACCTGCTCGTGCAGAGCGCGGCTGGCCTCCTCGGACGGGCACTGCACGGGGCTCCCCGTCATGGTGAACCAGTCGGCCGCGCCGGTGTACTGCACGGTGATCTCCGCAGTGCCGTCGACCCAGGTGGTATGCACGGTCAGATCACCGGACAGCACGCCGACCTCGTCGGTGCGCACGCCGCCGCTCCCCGAGTACACGCCGCGAGTCGTCCACGATGCCCAGCTCATGCGTCCAGGCTGACATCCATATGGGAGAGCCGCGACCCGCGCGATCCCGCGGAAACGGTTTATCGTGGCCGCTGCGACCCCTGGAGTCCGGGGTGCAGAAGGGGGCGGGGCCTTGTCCGAGGCAGGGCGACTCGTAGCAGGCCGGTACCGGCTTGCCGAGCACGTGGGCCGTGGTGGCATGGGGACGGTGTGGCGGGCCGAGGACGAACTCCTGGGCCGTGACGTCGCAGTCAAGCAGCTGCACATCCCCGCACACCTGGATGACCGCGAGGTCCGGATCCTTCATGAACGCACCCGCCGCGAGGCCACCAGCGCGGCGCGCATCAGCCATCCCCATGTGGTCGTGGTGCATGACGTGGTCGTCGACGAGGGCCGGCCGTGCATCGTCATGGAGTACATACCCTCGATCACCCTGTCCGCCGCGATCAAGGAACAGGGTCCGCTGCATCCGGGCGAAGCCGCGCGTATCGGGGCCGCCGTGGCCGGCGCGCTGCGCGCCGCACACGAGGCCGGGGTGCTCCACCGGGACGTGAAGCCCGCCAATGTGCTGCTCGGCCATGACGGCCGGATCGTCCTCACCGACTTCGGTATCGCCCTGCCGGCCGGAGCGCCCTCCCTCACGACGACGGGGGAGTGGGTCGGGTCGGTCGACTATGTCGCTCCGGAACGCCTGGTGGGTGAGGCGGGAGGGGCCGGCCCCGCCTCCGACCTCTGGTCACTGGGGGCCACGCTCTACCACGCGGTGGAGGGGCGGCCCCCGTTCCGGCGCGCTTCGGCCATCGCGACCGCGCACGCCATCGCGGTCGACGAGCCTGAGCCGTTGCGCGCGCCGCGCCTGGGCGGTGTCATTGCCGGCCTGCTGGTCAAGGAACCGGCGGCCCGAATGCACGCCGACCGGGCAGAACGCCTGCTGGCCGAGGCGGCCGAGGTGGCCGAGTCGCCGGTCGAAACCTGGAAGCTGTCCCGGCCGGCGGCCGAGTCGGAGCCTCGTACGTCCCGCTCGCCGGGCCGGGGCCGTCGGGCAGCGCTGTCGTCCGTGGCGGTCCTGGCGGTGGGCGCCGTCGTCGCGGGTGCGGCACTCGTCATGAACGGTCGTGACGGGGACGGGGACGGGGACGGGGGCGGGGACAAGCCGAATTCGTCCTCGAGCAGCCTGAATGCTTCGGTCCCGCCCGTTCCCGCCGGCTACCGCCTCCGGAAGGAGGGCAAGGGCGTGGCGGTACCGGTGCCGAAGGACTGGAAGCGCACGACGACCGGCGGCGGTGAAATCGCCTACGTGGACCCGTCCGGACTGGTGGGACTGCGCGTCAGCGCCACCCGCTTCGCCGGGGGTGACGCATTGCGGCACTGGCGAGAGGTCGAAGAGGCGCAGACGCGCCGGGACAACCCCGGGTACGAGCGCGTACGGATGAACGGGACGACCTTCCGGGGTGGGCCGGCCGGATACTGGGAGTTCACGTTCGAGGGACGGGAGCGGGGCTTCCGCGCCGTGGAACTGGCCTTCGCGGAGCCCGACGGCACCCAGCACGTCATCTATCTCAGCGCTCCCGCGGCGCTGTGGAGCACATACCGGCCGGTCTTCGACAACGCCGTCGAGGGCGTCCGGCTCCCGGGATAGCGGGCTGCGGCCAGGGCGTACCGCTCCTGGGACCCGGACCCGGCCGACTCCGGCCGATAGCACCACCCTGCCAACAGTGTTAGAAATGCGATATGGTCGATGATTTCGACCGATTCGGGGCGCGTCGGTGCGGTCACTGACCGAAAAGAGCCCACGGAGCGTCGCCGGGCAGGTCTTCGTCCTGCAGGTGGCGGTCGTGGTGCTGCTCGTGGCGTGCGGGGTGGTCGCCCTGGTGCTGCAGGCCCGGCACGACGGCGAGAAGGAGGCCATCAACCGCTCCATCGCGGTCGCCAGCTCGTTCGCCCGCTCTCCGGGCCTGGCGAAGGCGCTGGACAGCCCCGACCCCTCCAAGGTGCTCCAGCCGATCACCGAGCTGGCCCGCAAGGAGGCGGGGGTCGACTTCATCGTGATCATGGACACCGAGGGGATCCGGTACACCCACCCCATTCCGGACCGGATCGGCAAGCGGTTCGTCGGCACGATCGAACCGTCGCTCCAGGGCCGGGTGTACACCGAGAGCGTGGACGGCCCGCTCGGTCACGAGGTCCAGGCGACCGTGCCCGCCTACGACCCGGTGTCCGACCCGCGCGGCAAGCTCATCGCTCTGGTTTCCGCCGGCCTCAAGGTCGAGAACGTGACCAGCGTGGTCGACCGCAATCTGCCGATCATCGTCGGCGCGGGCGCCGTCGCGCTCGCGCTCGCCACAGGCGGCACGGCCTTGATCACCAGACGGCTGCGACGGCAGACCCATCGCCTGGGTCCGGCCGAGATGACCCGCATGTACGAGCATCACGACACGGTGCTGCACTCCGTGCGCGAAGGGGTGCTCATCGTCGACGACGACGGCCGGCTGGTGCTGGCCAACGACGAGGCCAGACGGCTGCTCGACCTCCCGCCCAATGCCGAGGGGCGTCACGTCACGGATCTGCCCGGCCTCGACCCGAGCACGGTCGACGTGCTCGCCTCCGGTCGCGTGGTCACCGACGAGGTGCACCTGGCCGGGGAGCGGCTGCTGGCGGTGAACCAGCGGCGGACGGGCCGGGACGGCGGCCCTGGAGGCACGGTCACCACCCTCCGCGACTCCACCGAGCTCCGGGCGCTGTCCGGCAAGGCCGAGGTCGCCCGCGAACGCCTCAAGCTGCTCTACGACGCCGGCACCCGTATCGGCACCACCCTCGATGTGGTGCACACCGCCGAGGAGCTCGCCACCGTGGCCGTTCCCCGGTTCGCCGACTATGTCACCGTCGACCTGGCCGACCCCGTGCTCCAGGGCGAGGAGCCCAGCGGTACGGGTGCCGACGAGATGCGGCGCACCGCGGTCAACGGCATTCATGACGACGCGCCCCTGTATCCGCTGGGCAAGCTGATCGAGTTCCTCCCCTCCACCCCCCAGGCCCGGGGCTTCGGGAGCGGCCGTTCCGAATTGGTGCCCGACCTGTCGGCGGCGACCGGCTGGCACGCCCAGGACCCCGAGCGCACCCGCCGGATCATCGAATACGGCATCCACTCGCTCATCGCGACCCCGCTCAAGGCGCGGGGCGTGGTGCTGGGCGTGGTCAACTTCTGGCGCTCGCAGAAACCGGAGCCGTTCGACGAGGAGGAGCTGTCCCTCGCCGAGGAACTGGTCGCCCGGGCCGCCGTCAACATCGACAACGCCCGCCGCTACACCCGCGAGCACGCGCTCGCGGTCACTCTGCAGCGCAGCCTGCTGCCACGGGCCCTGCCCGAGCAGAGCGCCCTCGACGTGGCACACCGCTACCTTCCCGCGCAGTCCGGGGTGAGCGGCGACTGGTTCGACGTGATCCCGCTGCCGTGCGGGCGCGTGGCGCTGGTCGTCGGCGATGTCGTCGGCCACGGACTGCATGCCGCCGCCACCATGGGCCGGCTGCGCACCGCGGTGCACAACTTCTCCACCCTCGACCTGCCGCCCGACGAGCTCCTGGGCCACCTGGACGATCTGGTCGGCCGGATCGACCAGGACGAGTCGGACACGGAGGTGGGCGCCGGCGTCCTGGGCGCCACCTGCCTCTACGCGATCTACGACCCCGTCTCCCGGCGTTGCGCGATGGCACGGGCGGGCCACCCGCTGCCCGCGCTGGTGCATCCCGACGGCTGCGCGGAGTTCGCCGACGTACCGGCCGGGCCGCCGCTCGGGCTGGGCGGCATGCCGTTCCGGACCGCCGAGCTGGAGCTGGCCGAGGGCACCCAGCTGGTGCTGTACACCGACGGCCTGATCGAGGACCGCTCCCGCGACCTGGACGTCGGGATGGAGATGCTGCGCGAGGCCCTGGCAGGACATCCTGACCGGCCGCCCGACGAGAGCTGCCGGGCAGTGCTCGAAGCGCTCCTGCCCGGCCGGCCCAAGGACGACGTCGCCCTGCTCATCTCCCGTACCCGTGTGGTTCCCGCCGACCACGTCGTCGAGTGGGAGGTGCCGGTCGATCCGGCAGCCGTGGCGCGGATGCGGGCGGCCGTGGCCGAGAAGCTGGACGAGTGGGACCTGGCCGAGCTCGCCTTCGGCACGGAACTGGTGCTCAGCGAACTGATCACCAACGCCATCCGCTACGGCTCCGCCCCGATCCGGGTACGGCTGATCCGTGATCGCGCCCTGACCTGCGAGGTCTCCGACGGCAGCAGCACCTCGCCGCACCTGCGGTACGCGGCCACGACCGACGAGGGAGGCCGTGGCCTGTTCCTGGTCGCCCAGATGACCGAGCGGTGGGGCACCCGCTACACCCCTGGTGGCAAGGTCATCTGGGCGGAGCAGGCGCTGCCCGGCACGCCGGGCGGCATCGGCGGCACGGAGGGCGCGTGGGCCGCGCTGCTCGACGCCGAGCCGCTGTGAGCGCGTCCCGCGGGCCACGCGCCGGCCGGCGGGGTTCTCGCCTCATGGGAGAGGCCCGAGATGACGCAGAGGGGTCCCGGCGGGTATACGAGATACATGGATGGCACAGATTGGCTCACCCTGACCGTGATCGCACTGGTCTGCGTCGCGGTCGCCACCGGCGTACTGCTGGTCCGTGTGTTCAAGGCACGCAGACTGCTGCTCGCCGCCGGGATCCCGCTGCGGAGCAAGGCACTGTTCTGGTGCGCGGTGATCTACACACTCTCTCCCGTGGATCTTGTTCCCGACCCCGTGTACCTGGACGACATCGGCTTTCTGCTGATGGCGCTCCACTCCCTGCACAGCGCGGCTGTGGCCATCCGACGGCAGCCCGGAGGCGGGACCCACCGGGAAGCCGTCGCGGAATTCGGGAAGACCGGCCGCCTCTGAGAGGCACCGCGCGGCCAGGCGGGTGGGCGCGGTCTGCTGCACGACTCACCCCAGCGCCGTTGCTGCGCCCCTGAGCAGCAGTCCGCACCCGAGCACGAGGACCACAGCGGCCGAGCCGAGCGGCGCCGCCCGCCGGGCCAGCGCAACGGCCCGGCCCCTAGGCCGCATCGCCAGCCTGCGCACCGTGGTGTCCCGCAACCGCACCACCGCGAATCCGGCCCCCGCCAGTGTGAGCGCCAGTCCTGCCCCGTATGCGAGGACCAGAAGGAACCCGAACCACGCCTGGCCGAGCGCGGCGGCACCGACCAGGACGACCACCGCGGACGGGCTGGGGACCAGCCCGCCGGCGAGGCCGAGGAGGATGACCCCGCGCAGACCGGGGGCGGGAGGGGTGTGGCTGTGGTCATGGCTGTGGGGGTGAGTGTGCTCCTGGCCGCGACCCGCGGGAGTGCGCGCGGAGGCAGCATGGACGGTGCTGTGCTCGTGGGGCCGAGCGGCGGTGAGAACGGGTACCCGTTCCTCGCGCTGCGGCAACTCGCCGCCGCCACCTGGCGTTTGCCCGTGCCCGTGTGAATGCCCGTGGTCATGACCATGCTCTGGGCCATGACCATGCCCGTGGTCATGATCGTGCCCGTGGGTATGGCCGTGCCCGTGGGCGCTGTGGCGTCGGCGCCACGCCCTGCGCAGCAGCAGCGCTCCGGCGACCGCGACCAGGCTGCCGCTCGCGACGGACAGCCAGGACACGACGGTGGGCGCCGCCCGCCCCGCGGTGATCAGGGCGCCCAGGGCGAAGACGCCCAGGGTGTGGGTCATGGTCACCGATGCCGCGAGGGCGAGCATGTCGCGCAGTGAGTTCCGGCCGCCTGCCGTGGCGGCAGCGGCCATCATGGTCTTGCCGTGGCCGGGCGCCAGCGCATGCAGGGCACCCAGCAGCAGGGACACACCGAGGGCGAACGCCCCGAAGCCGACGGTCAGTTCGTGCCGGGCCACCAGCCCGGTCAGCGCCTGCGCGAACCGGTCAGCTCCTCGCGGCAGCACGCCCGCCACCGGGGAGCCGCTGTCCTGCTTTCCGGCGTCGGTGAGAGCAGGTCCGCCGGTACGGACCGTGACGTCTGCCGACCGGTGGTCCGGCGGTGAGGCGAGCAGATCGTCGGGGTACGCGGTCAGCCGCCGGGAGACGGAGTCCCACGGCACGTCCGACGCCGCGAGCGTCATCAGATCGCCTTGCGCGGTGATCTCCCGCCAGCCCGCCCCGGTCGTGGCGTCCGCCGGGTGGTACGCGAGCCTGATCCCCTCACCTCGCGGCAACGACGCCGTCAGCTCGCACGTCACACGCAAGGTCTGCAGTCCTGCCTGCCCTGGGCGTACTTGCGCCTTTGCGCTCCCGGCGGAGATCGACGACGATTGCGACGCCGACGCCTCACTGCTGACCGTGAGCCGGGCGCCTGCGGCCGCACCGTCGCACCGGGTCCGGGCCCATGCCGAGAGTTCGGCCGCTGCCAGCCGGTCGTCCCCGTCGGTGTCGATACGGGTCCGTTCCTGTGCGGCAGGAATCTCCGCCAGGTCCTCCACATGCGCCACGCGCAGTTGTCCCGGAGCCACGACGAGGCCGTCGTACTGACTGACAGTGAAGTTCCCCAGCGGGTGTGCCTGTGCCGCCTGGGCGGGGAGCAGGACAAGAGCCGCTCCCGCCACCAGTGTGGCGAGCGCGCGAGCGGTGGTACGTCGCTTCATGAATCCCCCCGGCGCCCGGACAGCGCGGACAGCGCGGACTTGGCTTCGCGTGCCCCGGTGGGCGAAAAGCCCGGGTTCAGTTCGAGTGCGGCGCGCAGATCGCGGCGGGCGGCCCGATCGTCCCCGAGCGCGCGCTCGATCATGCCCCGGTGGAAGAGGAAGGAGGCATTGCGGTAGCCGGGCGACTTCGCCGTCGCCTTCTTCGCGAAGACCAGCGCCTCCCGGTCCTTGCCATTGGCATGCAATGCCCAGGCGAGCGCGTCCGCCGTGTGGACGCTCTTGCGGCGGGCCCATTCGGCGCGCGCCGATGTCAGCGCCTCGCGGGCGTCGCCGTGGTCGGCCTCGATGAGGGCCGACTCCAGGTCGGTGGCGACACCGTTGGCACGGGCCAGCCGGGTCCACGCGCTGACGAGTTCGTACTGCTCCTTGGCCTCCTTGCGCTGCCCGGCCGCCTCGCGCAGTTCGCCGAGAGCGGCGAGCTGGCCCGGAAGCGGGTACCGGCGTACGACCTCTTCGAGGTCGCTCAGCGCACGCTGCCTGTTGCCCTGCGCGGCATGGGTGAGGCCCCGCCCCTCCAGCGCCGGCACATGATCCGGTTCGGCACGCAGCGCGGTCGCATAGTGATCCAGAGCTCGCCCGTACTGGCCCTGGCTCCAGGCCAGTCGGCCGAGCGCGGTGGCGACGTAGGCGACATCCGGGTCACTGGCGGCGGAGTCCAGCGCACGCAGCAGAACCCGCCGCGCCCCCGTCACATCGCCGCGCAGCTCCAGTACATAGGCGTACCGGGTGAAGACCGGGATGCCGGGGCGTCGCCGGTCGGCGAGGCGCACCGCATCCTGCGCCTGTTCGTAGCGGCCGAGTTCGACGAGCGCGTCGACCCGGCTCGCCAGCGCCCGCTCGTTGTAGGGATTGACGCGCAGCGCCCGGTCCGCCTGACCCAGTGCCGTGTCGAAGTCGTGCCGGGCGGCGGCCAGCGCCGCCCGGCCTGCGAGTGCCGCGTCGTTCTCGTCGGCCGGGCGCAGCTCCAGGGAACGATTGAACGCCTTCTCCGCCTGCGGATACCGCGTCGGATCTCCGCTGGTCCGAGCCTGCTCGACATACGCTGCGCCCAGCGTCGCCCATCCGGTGGCGTCCTTGGGCTGGCTGCGGAGGTGCTTCTGCAGGCCCTCGATGCCCTGCGCGAGGTCACCTGCCGTCAGCCGCTCGACGGGCACGGCTGCCGCGAGCACCTGCGCGGGCCGTCCCTCCGGCTCGGAGTCGCTGTCCGTCCCCATCACCACCGATGTGACGGTGAGCCCCACCGCAAGGGCCGCAGCCACAGCGATGCGCCCTCGCGGCCCGCGCCCTTTCTCGGGCGCTCGCGCGAACTGCGGCTTCCGTACCGGCATGTGTCTCGCCTTTCTCGGTGGTCTCGGTGGACCTGGGGATTTCGGGGGGCGGCCCGGCGGCGCCGCCGTGGGGGGTACGGATCGCGCCGCCGGGCCGGTCAGAGGTGCCGGATGCCCTGGCCGGTCAGTCGATCCAGGAGCGGCGTCCGGCGGGGCGGCGGCGCGAACGCAACCAGATCATCGCGAGGCCGACCACCAGCGCCCCCGCAGCCGCTGATGCCGCAGAGGCCAGCATCGTGGTGTTGTCCCACGACCCGGTGCCCCAGGACCCTCCGCCTGTCAGGCCCGTTGCGTTCTTCGTGGTCGAACTCGCGGCTGCCCGCGTGTCGGAGCCCGCGGCGGGCAGGGCGACGTAGGGGAAGGAGCGGTCGAACTTCTTGTCGTTCTTGTTGACCGCGTCACCCAAGTCGTTCTTGGAGCCGACGAGTTCACCTTCGACGACCTGCAAGGCGATGTCGATCACGTCGTCCGTGAGCCGCCGCCCGTTCGGGAAGCCGGCCGTGTCGCCGTCCAGCACCCCCAGCCGCTTCGGCTTCGCGACCGGCTTGATGGAGGTGTTGAGCCGCAGCATCTCCGACGCCGTGACCCCCTCCACCTGGTTGAGGTCCTTCACGCCGGTCAGGAACACCGAGACGAGGTCGTCGCGGGGCTCCGCCGGAGCCTTGATCTTGTAGATCGCGTCAATGAGCTTCGGCAGCTCCGGCTCCGTGACGTTCTTCAGGAAGTCACCGTCGTTCTCGGGCGAGGAGGCGTTGAACTTGTCCTTGTCCTTGACCGGGTTGACGACCTCGTTGACCAGGGGCATGCCGAGCCGCGACACCCGGGTCCACTCGCCGCCGGCGTTCTGCCGTTCCGTCGTCGCGTAGACGCCGATGACCGGCTGCTTCGCGGACTGCTGGAGATAGGCGGTCGGCACCTGCAGGGCGATCGTGTTGACGTTGTAGCCCTTGAGCGTGTCGTTCCCGACCTCGGACAGGTCACCTCCGTACAGGAGGTCGAAGACCCGTAGATCGAGGAAGAACGGGTCGTCGGCCTGGCCGGCGAAGGACTTCAGCCCGCCAGGGATCTTGTGGACGGCCTGGTCACGCAGCTTCTTGTAGTGCGGCATCGACGCCTTGCCGACGTTCGAGGGTGCGGCCGGCAGGTTCTTCGCCACCTTGTGGCTGGAGATCACCTTGCCGTGCTCGAGTCGCAGCAGGTCGATGTCGTAGGTCTGCGTGAAGTTGAGGTCCGGGTCGTCCAGGCTCTCGACCACACCCGTGTTGTAGAGGAAGGTGCGGTCGTTCTTGCGGTGGTCCTTGAACGTGAACCGGTACAGCAGATCGTCCTTGGCGTCACCGTTGTTGTCGATGTGAAGGTCGTAGCGCGCGTCGTTGGCGAACGTGTAGAAGTTCGGCCCGCCACCCGGCTCCTGCATCGGCAGCAGGTTCGCCACCAGCGTCGTCGAGTCGGGATGATCAGGGCTGACGAACGCGTACACGTCCGTGTTGTCGTACTGGGGTTGCCCCGATATGAGCGGGGCTTCCCGGTGGCTCGAGGCCACGGCCGTCTGAGGCTGCAGCACGGCCATCGCGGTGGCTGTGAGCCCCCCGGCGGCCAGCGCACCGCAGGTGAGCAGAGCGACGCTCCTGCGTCCCGGTCGAGTCCACCCGCTTCTGCCCATCGCGGTCATCGCATCCATCCTTGTTCGTCATTCGGTTCCGATCTGGCTTGTTGTACGTCCAGTACGTGCGCGACCCCCGTCTTGTTCGGACATGACCGCGACTACTTCGGCAAGCCGTCCCGCGCGATGCCGGTCCCACCGTGCGACGGTGACGGAGTAGGCCTTCCCTTGGGCGAAGAAAGGCGGTGGGAGAGGATGCTGCCCCTGGTCGTGGGAATCGACGGTTCCGACTGCAGCCTCGAAGCGGTGGACTGGGCCGTGCGCGAGGCGGCGGTCCACGGCCTTCCGCTGCGCCTGGTGTACGCCTCCAGGTGGGAGCGGTACGAGGGCGTCTCGCCGGCGGACAGCCCTGATCGCCCCTCGGAACAGATGCTGATCGACACCCTGGTCGCCGCCGCTGCCGAGCGTGCCCGCCGCGCAGACCCCGATGTCGAGGTGGTCACCGACGTTCTCGCGGAGGACACCGTGACCACCCTGGTGAACGAGAGCCACCACGCGGCGATGCTGGTCACCGGATCCCGCGGCCGGGGAGGGCTCAAGGGCCGGCTGCTGGGATCGGTGTCGCTGGGTGTGGCGGCGCGCGCCCACTGTCCGGTGGTCGTGGTGCGAGGAGACAGAGCCGGGTGGGAAACGGCCGGCCGGCCCGTCCTGCTCGGTGTCCCCGACCCGGACGAGGGATCAAGCGCCATCCGGTACGCGTTCCAGGAGGCCGCGGCACGTGGCTGCCGACTGGAGGCCGTGCGGGCATGGCGAACCCTGCTGTACAAGGCCCTCGGTCACCCCCGGGCGCCGGGCGGATCCGGCGCGGACGACCAGGAAGCAGCGGCCGACAGGATCGACGCGGCTGCCGCCGATGGCGTACAGGAGCACCCGGGGCTTGCACTGCACCGCTCCACCGTCGAAGGCCCGGCACACAAGGTGCTGGTGCAGGGCAGCGCCGCTGCGGGCCTGGTCGTCGTCGGAGCGCGCCGCAGGCATGGTCACGGCGGCCTCCAACTCGGCAAGGTGGCGCACGCGGTGCTCCATCACAGTGAATGCCCCGTCGCCGTGGTGCCGGAGGTGTGACACCGGGCGGTGCCGCGGCCGCGGCCGGACTTCGGTGAGTGGGGGTCCGGGCCACGTTCACTGGGCGTGAAGCCCTGAATCGCGCCCTTTCCACTGAGTGAGTAATTTCTTGATCAGGCGCCCTCGTGCACGGATGCCTGTGACAGCCCGAGGCAAGGAGAGCAACATGTCCCGACCCGTCGCAGTGGGAGTGGACGGCTCCGACGAGAGCCTGGCGGCTCTGGACTGGGCAGCGGACGAGGCCGCGGCGCGTGGGACCACCCTTCGGCTGGTGTACGCGTCGCGGTGGCAGGAGCACCAGCTCGCGGCCGTCAAAGCGACCCGCGAGACCAGGGACGACGAGGCTCAGAGCCTGCTCGACGCGATGGAGAAGCGCGTACAGGAGCGGCTGCCGAACGTCGTCACGGTGACCGAGGAGGTCGAGGATGCCCCCGCCAAGGTGCTGGTGGGCGCAGCCGACGACGCGGGCCTGCTGGTCATGGGGTCACACGGGCTCAGCGGTGCCATGGGCTTCCTGGTCGGGTCCGTGGGGCAGGAGGTCGTGGGGGATGCGAAGCACCCGGTGATCCTGGTCCGACCGGGTTACTCCGAGGACGGGGCCGGTGGCGGGGGACGCCCCGGAGTCGTCCTCGGTCTGGACGTACATGACGTGACGGACGAACTCCTCGACTTCGCCTTTGATTTCGCGGCGCGGCACGCCGTGCCGCTGCACATCCTGAACTCCTGGCACCTCCCGGCCTTCCGTCATCATGCGGGGGCTTCCGGCGGTGCGGACGCCGACTCGGGCACCAGGGCGGAGAGAGAGTCGGCGCTGTCGGAAGCCGTACGCCCCTACCGGGACAAGTTCCCGCACGTGGAGGTGTCCGAGAAGGCCGCATCTGGCCGGGCGGCCGGCCATCTTGTCGACGCGGCGGCGAACGCGGGACTCGTGGTCGTCGGCCGTCGCCGGGCCGCGTCGGGCTCCCACATCGGATCGATCACCCACGCCGTGATCCACCATGCCCCCTGCCCAGTGGCCGTCGTGCCGCACGCCTGACGACGAGCAGGGTGACCCCCGGTGACGCTGCGCACCCTGCGTCACTGCGCTCCTCACAGGGCCGCACAGCCGGGGCGCCCGGCGGACCGGTGGCTTCTCCGTATCCGCCCGTACCGGCAGCACCTCGAACGGTCCCGCTGTCCGCGACCCAGCCCGAGCAGGGCGTACCCGCGGCATCCGCGCCACTGCGACGCGGGGATGCCGATGCGCCGTCCACCGTGGGCGATCAGCGTGTTGACCGGCGCCATGGGGTCCGCGCCCATCACCTTGGCGATGACGACACCGGCCACCAAGGGCACGAGAACGCCCGCGAGGGCCGTGCCGGTGGCGGTCACATGGTGCATACGGCGGCTGCGGGGTGAACAGGGAGTCATGGCCGTCATTCGACCAGGCGCGGCGCGGAAGGGGATCGGCCGGCGTACTCAGGAAGCCTGCCTCGGATACTCACCTGGAACTGCTGCCGCCGGCTCGCACCGTGCGGCACCGGGACGGTCGGAAATACAATGAACCCGCACTGTACGAGCCCAGCTGAACCCGTCCACAGTGCCGTACAGCAGTGGCCGGGCCAGTGGCCTTCGGGCGTATCTCGGAGAGGTCTATGACCCGGCGTCGTCCCATACGGTCGGCGACCGCCGACGACTTGCTGAGCACGCTCGGCCAGCTCACCGACCGTGTCCGGCAGGGCGCGGAGCGGCAGAAGGTCCGCGTCGAGCTGGCCGAGGCCCTGCAGCGCGCCACACTGCCGGCCGGTCTTCCGTCGCCGGGATGTCTGAGTGTCGCCGCCCGGTACGCGCCGGCACGCAACGGCCTCGACATAGGCGGGGACTGGTACGACGGTTTCGTCCTGCCCGACGGCTCCCTCGGCTTCTCGATCGGCGACGTACAGGGCCACGGCGTCGAGGCCGCGGCGTTCATGGGGCAGGTCCGCATCGGGCTGCGAGCCGTCGCCATCGCCACCACCGACCCCGGCGAGATCCTCGGACGGGCCAACGACCTCCTGCTCTCGGTGGACCACGGGCTCTTCGCGACCTGCAGCTTCCTGCGCTTCGACCCGGTCACGGCGGAGCTGCAGAGCGCGCGCGCAGGACATGTGCCCGCCGTGTGGGCGACAGCGAGCGGGGAAGGCGGAGTGGCCGAGGACGAGGGTGGCGTGCCCCTCGGGATCCTGCCCGGAGAGAAGTACCCCGTGGCACGGCGGCGCCTGCTGCCCGGTGACGCGTACGTCCTGCTCACGGACGGCGTCGTGGAAGGACCCTCGTACCCCATCGAGGCGGGCCTGGACGCGGTGGCCGGCCTGGTCCGCTCCGGCGTGCGGTCCGGCGTGGGGGCGGGGGAACTGGCCTCCCGCGTGATGGGGGTGGCGGAGCTCAACGATCACACCGACGACGCCGCCGTCCTGGTCCTGCTCCACCGTCCGCCGGAAGCAGCCGCGGAGGATCCGCCGGCCGGCCCTCGGTAGATCGTGAACGCCGCTAGCGCGTGTCAGAGCGACGCGGGCGTGAGGACGTTGTGTGATGTCAGGCGTGGTCTGCCGCGAGAGAGTCCGACGTCCTGCCGCAGCGCTGCTGCGGATCCTCGCCGTCGCCGCCGCCTACTGGGCGAGCGGGCAGATCGGTCTCCTCGAGCAGGTCGTGGTGGAGGGGGCGGTCGTCACGCCGCTGTGGCCTCCCACCGGTATCGCCCTCAGCTGCCTGCTGTGGATGGGGATCCGGGTATGGCCCGGTATCGCGCTCGGTGCGTTCTTGTCGATGGCCTCGCTCGAACCGGTGGGGGTGGCGTTCCTCGGCGTCATTGCCGGAAACACGATCGCACCGGTGACGGCGTATTTCGTTCTCCGGCGCATCGGCTTCCGCACGGAGCTCGACAGACTGCGGGACGGGCTGTCGCTGGTGTGCGTCGGCGCGGGCAGCATGCTCATCAGCGCGACCATGGGCACCGGCACCGTGGTGCTCAGCGGCTCGCTGCCGGCGGACGAATTCTGGCCGGTCTGGCTGGCGTGGTGGGCAGGGGACGTGATGGGGGTCCTGGTCGTCACCCCGCTGCTGCTGGTGCTGCGCCGGGCCCGGCTGCCGCGGGAAACGAGGCCGTACTGGTGGACCGAGGGTGTGGCCCTCTGCCTGGCGTCGCTCGGCATCATGTTCCATGCCACCCGCAGTGAGCTGCCGCTGCTGTTCCTGGCGTTCCCGATGCTCATCTGGGCCGCGCTGCGTTATCAGCTGCCGGGCGCGGCGGTGGGCGCGCTCCTGATCTCGGTGCTGGCGATCTCGGCGGCGACGTCCGGCAAGGGACCGTTCGAGGGCCGCACTCTGCCGGAGGTCATGGTCATCCTGCAGGCGCTCAACGGGGCCGCCGCACTGACCGCCCTGCTGCTGGCCGCGATCGTCACCGAGCAGATCGGCATCCGCCGCAGGATCGAGGAGGCGTGCTCGGCCTTGGCGGACGTCGTGGACCAGCTCGCGCCGGGTGAGACCGCGCACCTGTGGCCCTTGCCGGACGGCAGGAAGGGCGAAGGCGGCCGGTAGCGCCCTGTCGGGTCCCGCGCGTGTCTCAGGCGCGCCCCGCCGGCACGAGCCGCAGGCACATCGCCGCGACGGCAGCGATGCATGTGACGAAAAAGGGGGAAGGGGGTGAGTGTGAAGGGTGACGAGGGCAAAGACCAGGACGTGGAGAGTCTGCTGGACGGCTTGACGGTCGACCAGACCAGACCGGAGCAGCCGATTCTGCTCGATGAGTCGGGCCGCGCGATCCGGACGTGGCGCGAGAACTATCCGTACGACACCAAACTGCGGCGCAAGGAGTACGAGCAGCGCAAGCGGGTGCTGCAGATCGAGCTGCTCAAGCTTCAGCGATGGGTCAAGGACACCGGTCAGCGGCTCATCGTGATCTTCGAGGGCCGTGACGCCGCGGGGAAGGGCGGCACCATCCAGCGGTTCACCGAGCGCCTCAACCCCCGTGGAGCCCGCGTCGTGGCGCTGGAGAAACCCACGGAGCGTGAGAGGACCCAGTGGTACTTCCAGCGCTATGTCGCGCATCTGCCGTCAGCCGGCGAGATCGTCTTCTTCGACCGCTCCTGGTACAACAGGGCCGGCGTCGAGCGCGTCATGGACTTCTGCACCAAGGACGAGTACCAACTGTTCCTGCACCAGTGCCCGCTCTTCGAGCGCATGCTGGTGGAGGACGGCATTGTGCTGGTGAAATTCTGGTTCTCCGTGTCCAGGACGGAGCAGCGCACCCGTTTCGCGATCCGTCAGGTGGACCCGGTCAGGCAGTGGAAACTCTCGCCGACGGACGTGGCTTCGCTGGACCGCTGGGACCACTACACCGCGGCGAAGGTCGACATGCTCCGCGCCACCGACACCCCCGAAGCTCCCTGGACGGTCGTCAAGAGCAACGACAAAAAGCGCGGCAGGCTCGAGGCCATGCGCAGTCTGCTCCAACGCTGCGACTACATCAGCAAGGACATCGAGGCAGTCGGCGAACCGGACCCCTTGATCGTGGGCGCCGCCAACACCCTCCTGGAATCCGGCGAGGAGCCCACCGTCCTCTCGCCCACTCCGCTCGCACATCCTGCTGTCGCCCCCGGAGCGCACCCCACGGAGGATCCCCCGCCACACTGAGGGGATGAGACGGCGAGCCTTGGGTACGCGTGCGGCACACACCCACACATGACAGGAGGAGACCCTCATGAAGCGTCCCCGCCAGCACGGCAAGCCCCACCTCAGCGCTCACGAAGAGGTGACGCGTGAGATCAGGGACGCCGAACCGGACGTGATGGAGCCCCGCCGCGCCGAGAGCGTGTCAGGCGGGCTCACCGCGGGCCGAACCGCCCAGGAGAACGCGCGCACGGGCGACACCGAGGGCCGGTAGCCGGCCGTCGGGGACGCGGTCCCGGGTGTCACAGGGCGAGTGCGTCGCCATGAGAGCCGGCATTCGAGGCGGGCGCGGTCGGTCGCATCGCGGCGTTGCGGGCGGTGCCGTGCCATTCGAGGAAGACGACGGTGGCGTCGTCGGACAAGTGGTTCTCGTGGTGCTGCAGGACCGCGCGCATGAGGCGGCGCAGCGTCTCGGGGACCGGCAGTCCGTCGGCCTGGTGACGGACGATGAAGTCGACGAACCTGTCCAGTCCGAATTCGCGGCCCAGTGCGTCGCGGGCCTCGGTGATGCCGTCGGTGTACAGCAGCAGGCGGTCTCCCGGCTCCAGATGCTCCTTGCGGACGATGGCGGGCAGGCCGAGGTCGGTTCCCATCGGGTGGGTGGGAGGACAGTGCAGCGTGGTGACCCACCGGCCCCCACGGATCACGACCGGTGGCAGGTGCCCGCAATTGATCCAGCTCAGCTCTCCGGTGCGGCTGTCGAGGTCGGCGAGGACGCCGGTGGCGTAGCGGTCGTGATGGAACTCGTCGAGCAGCGTCTGCTCGATGGCCCGAGCAGTGCTGATGAGGTCATGCCCTTCCCGCCGTTGGGCGCGGCAGGTCGCCACCGCGAGGTTCGCGGTGAGCCCGGCTGCTCTGTCGTGTCCCATGGCATCGAAGATGGCCAGGTGCACCGTGTCCGCGGCGGTCGCGTAGTCGAAGGCGTCACCGGCGACCTTGTAGGCCGGCTCCATCGCGGCACCGAGCGCGATCTGCTCGTTGGCGAACGCCAGCGGCGGCATCAGTTTCCACTGCATCTCCGCGGCGACATTCATCGTTTCCGTACGCACCAGGCGGGCGTGAGCGTCGCTGAACGGCTGCTTGCTGACGATCAGCAATGCCGTGAGCGACGACAGATGCATCAGCGTGGCGCGTGCCTGGTCCTCGGGTGTGCCCTCGGCGACATCCGCGCGCAGCACTCCCAGCCGCTGCGTTCCGTCCAGCACCGGAACCCAGTACCGCGTGCGGCCCGACTCTGCGACCGGGGACGAAAGGATGCGCGTCTCGCGGAAGGCCACCCCGGGCAGCGTGGACTCCACGGCGAACTCCTCGCCGCCTTCGCCTGCGTCGAGGCCGCGGCCGGTGAGTTCCCGTAGCACCAGCTGGCGCAGGTCGGTGACGAAGACACGGGTGCCGTACGCGCCCACCAGCTCGGCCTGCCGGGCCAGCAGGCCGGGCAGTTGCTCGATGCCTGTCAGATGGCCCGCCTGCAGGATGCCGGTGAGGCACCGCAGGACGCTCTCCGTGTCTGCCATGGCCTTCCGTTCCAGCGCCGGGACGGCTGCCCGCTCGACGACGCTGCTCGTCGGGCGCGCTCGTCACCCAGCCTAGATTGCGCCGTACGTCGACGCCCGGCCGTCCTGCGCCGGTCGGATCGAACCCGGGGCAGTCCTGGACGGGGGCGCGGAGCGGAACGGGGACGGAGACGGTCTTGTAATGCACATGGTCCGTGGATCACCATGGCGCGTGCCTCACGATTCGCTCACAAGGCGCTCACAAGGCGCTCACAGGGCACTCACAGCACACGTATGCATGCACCTCCACCTGGCGCACACGACGCATGAGGAGAGACTACGTGGCACGAAGAAACAGACCGTTACGAGCGGCGCTCGCTGCCCTCACCGCCATATTGCTGTTACCCCTCGGCGCAGGTGTCGCGGCCGCAGCGCCCGAGCCGCCGCCCACACTGAGCCCGGCCGAACGGAAGATCGAACCCGAACTGCGGGTCCAGCTCGACGAGGGCAAGGCCGCCTTCTGGGTCTACCTCGACAGCGCCGCCGACCTCAGCGCCGCATCACGGCAGAGCAGCAAAGCAGGCAAGGGCGAAGCCGTCTTCCGCGCAAAAACGGAGCACGCCGCCCGTACTCAGGCAGGACTGATCAAGGCCCTGGACGGGGTCAAGGCCGAGTACACCTCGTACTGGATCGTCAACGCGGTGCGTGTCGTCGGCACCGAGAAGCTCGCCGGCACCCTCGCCCAGCGGCCCGAGGTCGCCCGTATCGACGCCGACGACAAGGTGACCATCCCCAAGCCCGCCAAGGGTGACCGGGAGGGGGCCGTGGACGCCGTCGAGTGGAACATCGACCGCATCAAGGCCCCCCAGGTGTGGGACCAGTTCGGTGTCCGCGGCGAGGGCATGGTCGTCGCGAACATCGACAGCGGAGTGGACCACCAGCATCCGGCCGTCCGCGGGCAGTACCGCGGTCTCGGTGCGGGGGGAGCGTACGACCACAACTACAACTGGTTCGACCCGGCCGGGGTCTGCGCCGGGGCCGCGCCCTGCGACAACAACGACCACGGCACCCACACCATGGGCACGATGGTCGGCGACGACGGCGGCGCCAACAAGATCGGAGTCGCACCCGGCGCCAAGTGGATCGCCGCCAAGGGCTGCGAGACCAGCTCCTGCTCCGAGGCATCCCTGCTCGCCTCCGGACAGTGGATCGTCGCGCCCACCGATCTGAACCGCCAGAACCCGCGTCCCGATCTCGCGCCGCACATCGTGAACAACTCGTGGGGCAGCTCGGTGCACGACGACTGGTACCAGCAGATCGTCGACACCTGGCGCGCCGCGGGTATCTTCCCTGCCTTCTCCAACGGCAACTCCGGGCCCTCCTGCGCCACCAGCGGCTCCCCCGGCGACTACACCGCGTCGTACAGCTCCGGGGCCTTCGACATCAACAACACGATCGCGTCGTTCTCCTCGCGCGGTGCGGGTCCCGGCGGCACGATCAAGCCGAATATCGCCGCCCCCGGCGTCAACGTCCGCTCCTCCGTGCGCAACGGCGGATACGGGTCGTTCTCCGGTACGTCGATGGCCTCACCGCACACCGCCGCCACCGTGGCCCTGATGTGGTCCGCCGCGCCCGCCCTCGAAGGGGACATCGCCCAGACCGAGGCCCTGCTGGACGGCACCGCGGTCGACACCGACAACACCACCTGCGGAGGCACCGCCGCCGACAACAACGTGTTCGGCGAGGGCCGGCTCGATGCGCTCGCAGCGGTCCAGGCCGCACCACGCGGCGCGGTCGGCGCGCTGACCGGCACCGTCCGCTCCGGCGGGGAACCGGTGGCCGGAGCGAGGATCACCGCCGACGGCCCCTCCGACCGCACCGCCACGACGGCTGCCGACGGCAGCTACAGCTTCCCGGCGCTGTCGGTCGGCGACTACACGCTGACCGTCGGCAAGTTCGGCTACGGACAGGAGTCCGCGACCGCGTCCGTCACCGAGGGAGCCACCGCCACCAGCGACTTCACACTGACGCAGGCGCCTTCCGCCAAAGTCACCGGCACCGTCTCCTCCTCCGCGGGCCCCGCCGCCGGTGCGGCCGTGACCGTCGCCGACACCCCGGTGACCGCCACCACCGACGACCAGGGCCGCTTCGAAGCCACCCTGCCGCTCGGTACGTACGACATACGGGCCACCCACTCGTCCCGCTGCGTCACCCCGGGCAGCACCCGTGTGACACTCACCGCCGACACCACGGCGGCCGTGACCCTCCCCGACCGCATCGACACCTACGGCTACGCGTGCGCCGCAGCTGACCGGACGTATGTGCCCGGCGACCGACAGCTCGCGCTGACCGGCGACAACACCACCGAACGCGTCGATCTGCCGTTCTCCGTACCCCTGTACGGCAAGACGTACGGCACGGCATACGTCGGCACCAACGGCACCGTCAGCTTCGGCGGCGCGCACACCGGCGACGTCAACGGCGACATCCCGAGCACCGGCACGCCCAACGCGGCGCTCTACCCGTTCTGGGACGATCTGATGGTCGGCGCGGCCGGCACCGGCTCAGGTGTCTTCACCGCTGTCACCGGCTCCGCGCCCCACCGCTCCTTCGTCATCGAGTGGCGCCAGGTGTCCCACTGGTCCGCGCAGAACGACACGTTCTCCTTCTCCGCCGTGATCGGCGAGGACGGGCGTGTGTCGTACCACTACAAGGACACCACCGGAACCGGCCTGAAAGCCGGGTCCAGCGCCACGATCGGCGTGGAGAACGCCACCGGCACGGACGCCTTGCGCTACTCGTTCAACAGCGCCGTGCTCAACGGCGGGCTGGCGGTGGCCTTCCGCACCACCAAGAGCGGTGTGGTGGCCGGCCGGGTGCTCGACGCCAACGACGGCAAGGGCGTCGAAGGGGCAACGGTCACCGTGGGCGCCGGGAGTTCGGCGGTCACCGCCACGACGGCCGCCGACGGCGGGTACGTCGTCCAGAGTCCGTCCGGCGAACAGCCGGTGTCGCTGACTGCCCCCGCGTACCAGTCCGCACAGAGCACGGTGCAGGTCACGGCGGGTGAGGTCAGCGGCGTCACGCAGTCCCTCAGGACCGGCAAGGTCACAGCATCCCGTCCGTCCCTGGACGTGGTGGCGCCACCACAGCAGCGGCGGACGCGTACGTTCGACCTCACCAACCCCGGCTTCGGCACGGCCTTCACGGTGACGGAGGACGCGCCGTGGCTGACGGCGACCCCGGCGGGCGGTGACCTTCCGACCGGGGCGAAGGTGCCGGTCACCCTCACCGTCGACACCACCGGCATGGAGCCCGGCACGGTCCTGACGGCCGATGTGAAGATCACCTCGGTGAGTGGCCGCAGTCCCGTCCTGACCGTACCGGTGAAGATGATCGTGCCCCGCTACCAGATGGCGCTCGACTCGGGCGCCGGCGCCGGGAGTGTGGACGCCGCGGGCGACGCCTGGTCACCTGACCGCAGGTACTCGGCCGGTTCGTACGGCTACCAGGGCAACTCCGGTACCAGGTCCACCAGCCGTACGATCATGGGCACGGACGAGCAGAAGCTGTACCGCAGCGCCCGCGAGGGCATGTACGAGTACCGCTTCGACAGTGTGCCGAACGGGGTCTACACCGTGGAGCTCGGCTTCGCCGAACTGTCCTCGACGCGGCCGAACAAGCGCGTCTTCGATGTGCTGGCCGAGGGCGCCGAGGTGCTGCCCGCCCTCGACATCGCGCTGGAGGCGGGCAGTTACACCGCCCTGACGCGCACGTATACGGTCACCGTCACCGACGGGACCCTCAACGTACGCTTCGCAGCCCGCGGCGGGTTCGGAAAGCCCCTGATCAACAGCCTCCGGGTGACCGAGCGGCCTGACAAGAGCTGACCGTACACACGCCCTCCAGGGGCGGGGCGCCGCGTGGCGCCCCGCCCTACCCCCGGCCGCCGGCGTTCTGCGGGTGTGTGAGGTTCACGCCGGTGCGCGGGTCGAACAGGTGCATCCGGGATGTGTCGACCCACAGTTCGGCCGGCGCCCCTTCACGGATCCGTGTGGCGGCGCTGAGGCGGGTGACGATCTGGTGTTCGGTGGTCCCGGTGTCAAAGACGCCGGAGTCTGCGGCGAGTTCTTCGAGTTCCGTGGTCGTGGTGGGCCGCCATGCGGTCTCGGTGAAGTAGGCGTACACATCCGATCCGAGTGACTCGACCACGTCCACGGTGGTGGTGAAGGCGGTGCCCGCGCGGCCGGGGTCGACCAGGGCGGCATCCTCGAAGGCCTCGGGGCGCAGTCCCACGATCAGATCCCGGGGGGCGCCCTGCGACTCGAGTTGCCTCAGTGTCCGTGCCTCCAGCGCGAGTTCGCCGACGGAGGTGCGCAGGACGTTCTCCTCCAGCGTCGCGTTCAGGAAGTTCATGGCGGGGGAGCCGATGAAACCCGCGACGAACAGATTGCGCGGCTCGTCGTAGAGATGCTGCGGTGTGCCGACCTGCTGGACGACGCCGCCGCGCATGACGACGACGCGGTCGCCGAGCGTCATCGCCTCCGTCTGGTCGTGGGTGACGTAGACGGTGGTGGTGCCGAGACGCTGCTGGAGGCGGGAGATCTGGGTGCGCATCTGCACCCGGAGTTTGGCGTCGAGATTGGACAGCGGTTCGTCCATCAGGAAGGCCTTGGGGTCGCGGACGATGGCCCTGCCCATCGCCACGCGCTGGCGCTGTCCGCCGGACAGGTTCGCCGGCTTGCGTTCCAGATGCTCGGTCAGATCGAGGATCCGCGCGGCTTCGTCGACCTTGGTGCGGATGACGGCCTTGTCGGCCTTGGCCAGACGCAGGGCGAAGCCCATGTTGTCGCGCACGCTCATGTGCGGGTACAGGGCGTAGCTCTGGAACACCATGGCGATGTCACGGTCCTTGGGCGCCTTGTCGTTGACGACCTGACCGCCGATGCGCAGGGTTCCTTCGGTGATGTCCTCGAGTCCGGCGATCATGTTGAGCGTGGTGGACTTGCCGCATCCGGAGGGTCCGACCAGGATGACGAACTCCCCGTCCCCGACGGTGAGGTCGACGTCGCGGACCGCCAGGGCACCGTCGGGGTATCGCTTGGTGACGCCCTCGAGGACGATCTCGGCCACGGTCAGTGCTCCTTGTGCTGAGGACCGGCCAGGCCGGTCAGCCCTTGACGGCCCCGGAGGTGAGTCCGGCGACGATGCGCCGCTGGAACAGCAGCACGAAGACGATGATGGGAACGGTGATGACGACCGCGGCGGCGGCGATCGAACCGGTGGGCTGGGCGAACTGGCTGCTGCCGGTGAAGAACGCGATGGCCGCCGGGACGGTGCGGGCCGCGGTGGTCGAGGTCAGCGAGATCGCGAACAGGAAGTCGTTCCAGCAGAAGATGAAGACCAGAATGGCCGTGGTGAACACACCGGGCGCCGCCAGTGGGGCGATCACCAGCCGGAACGCCTGGGCGGGGGTGGCGCCGTCGACCTTGGCCGCCTTCTCCAGATCCCAGGGAATCTCCCGGAAGAACGCCGAGAGGGTGTAGATCGCGAGCGGGAGGGAGAAGGTCATGTACGGGATGATGAGACCCGGCCAGGTGTCGAAGATGCCCAGGATCCGCTCGATGTTGAACAGCGGGGAGACCAGCGAGATCGGCGGGAACATCGCGATCAGCAGGGACATTCCGATCAGCAGCCCCTTGCCGGGGAAGCGCAGCCTGGCCACCGCGTAGGCCGCAAGGGTCCCCAGTACCACGGCGATCGCCGTCGCGATCAGCGCGATGCCCACGGAGTTGATCAGGGCGCGGGTGAACTCCGAGGTCTGGAAAATGCCTCGGTAGTTGTCCCATGTCCACTTGCTCGGAATGAAATTGCCGTCGGTGAGGGTGCTCGGATCCTTGAACGACAGGGACGCGATCCACAGCACCGGGAAGAGCGCATAGGCGATCACCACCACATTGGCGACCGTCCAGCCTGTCACATGCCGCTCGCCCGCACGGGCCATCAGCGTCCCACCTCCCCTGCGCCGGGGGCCGCGGCCCCGAACAGCCTGATGAAGACGAAGGCGATCAGCGCGACGCACAGGAAGATGAGCACGGAGACGGCCGAGCCGATGCCGAGGTTGAGCGCGGTGAAGAGATTGTCGTAGCCGAGGATCGACACCGAACCGGTGCCGTGCGCGCCCGAGGTCAGGATGTAGATGTTGTCGAAGACCCGGAAGGCGTCCAGGGTGCGGAAGAGCAGCGCCACGAGGATGGCGGGCTTCATCAGCGGCACCGTCACCAGGGTGAACCGCTGCCAGGCGGTGGCGCCGTCCACCTGCGCGGCACGCAGGGTCTCCTCCGGCACCAGGGCGAGCCCCGCGAGCAGCAGCAGCGCCATGAACGGGGTGGTCTTCCACACCTCGGCCAGGATGATCAGTCCGATCGCGGGCCACTGCTCGGTCAGCGGGGCGTCGCCCGCCGGCAGCAGTGCGGCGAGGTATCCGGTGCCGGGCGTCCAGGCGTACTGCCAGGAGAAGGCGGCGACCACGGTGACGATCCCGTACGGGATCAGGATCGCTGTGCGCACGGTCCCGCGCGCGAAGATCGTACGGTGCATGACGAGGGCGAGCACGAAGCCGAGGACGAGCTCCACCGCCACGGAGACGAACGTGATGACCAGGGTCACCCAGAACGCCTGCCACCAGAACTCTGAGGAGAGCACCGCACCGTAGTTGCTCAGCCCCACGAAGCGCGCCTGGTTCGGGAAGCGCAGGTCGTAGCGCTGCAGCGAGAGATAGACCGCGTAACCGACGGGATAGGCCGTGACCGCCAGCATGACGATGACAGCGGGGGCGCAGAGCAGCAGGCCCAGCCGCCGCTCCTGCCGCGCGCCCTCGGACAGCGCCGTGGCCTTGCCCGGCGCCGGGGCCGGCCCGGTGGCGTGCGCGGCCGCCGGTCGGTTCACGGGATCAGCCCCTTGGACTCGAGGGCGTCCTGGATCTGGCTGCCGATGCGCTCCACGTCGCTGCGCGGCTCGATGCCGGACGGCGGCGAGAGCGTGTGCGAGATCGCGATGGACACGTTCTGGTAGGCGGGGGTCTTGGGCCTGATGCTGGCGCTCTCCAGCGCCGCCAGCACCTGTGCGGCGAACGGATAGTCCTTGACCAGCGCCGGGTCGGAATACAGCGAACGCAGCGTGGGCGGCAGACCGCCCTGAAGTGCCGCCGTCATCTGGTTCTGCCGGTTGCGCAGGCACAGTGCGGCCTCGAAGGCCAGGTCGGCGTGGCGTGAATAGGCGCCGACGGCGAGGTCGATGCCGCCGATCGTGGGCTTCGCGGGTCGTCCCGCCTGCACGCGGGGGTAGGACGTCCAGCGGAAGTTCTTGAACAGCTTCGGGTTGTTGGCCTTCATCGACGGATAGACGAACGGGTAGTTGACCTCGAAGGCGGCGGTTCCGGACTCCATGGCCAGCCGGTTCTGGTCCTCCATCTGGTTGGACAGGGACGGGTCGGCAGCCGGTGAGGTGGCAAGGTCGCGCATGATGGTGGCCGCCCGGACGGCGGGTGGGCCGAGCGAAGGAGCGGTCGCGCGGGCATTGAGGATCGAACCCCCGGCGCTCTCGACGAGCGAGTTGAACCAGACCGTCAGCCCTTCGTACTGGGCCCCCTGGATCTCCACGTAGTGCGGCTTGCCCCGCTCGGCGAGAGCACGTGCCATGTCCAGCATCTCGGCCCAGGTCGTGGGCGGCGTGGGGACGATGTCGTCGCGGTACCAGAGCAGTTGGGTGTTCGTGTTGTAAGGAACCGCGTAGAGCCTGCCCTTCCACGATGCCGTCTCGAGAGGTACTTCGAGGGTGTCCTGGCGGGCGCGCCGGAGGTTCGCGCCCCTCCAGGGCAGAATCCACTTCGCCTCGGCGAACTCGGCGGGCCAGGTGACATCGAGCCCGAGGATGTCGACGGTGCTGTCCCGGGCGGCGAGCCGCCGCACGAGTTGCTGGCGCTGGCCGTCCGCCGTGCGCGGAAGCTTGTTGTACGCGACCCGGTACCGCCCGCCCGAAGCCTTCGTGCAGTTGCCTGCCGCAGTCGCCAGGGCCCCGGAGTCGTCGGGGAAGTTGTACCAGTTCAAGGTGACCGGTCCGGTGCCGGTGGGGGAGTCGCACGCGCTCGCGAGCACCGCGAGCAGCGGGAGTGCCGCAAGAGACCGCAGAAGGCGTACGGTGCTGCGCCGCGGTGTGTTCGTGCCGTGGAGCCGGTGAGGGCGGAGAATCCTCTGCACGCTCTCCACGCGGCTTCACGCCCCTTTGATCCGGCAGCTTCGAGTGGGCGTCGAGCACCCGATCCCGCCGACGGTATGTGCGCCGATGCCACTGATCTCAGCCGGAGAAACGTGTCGTGACAGGGTGCACCCGGATGGCGGCACGGCCGCCACGACCCGCGCCGGACGTAGGGTGACCGGAATGAGTGATGATCCTGTGATCCTGCGCCCCGTGGCCGAGGACGATCTTCCGCTGCTCGAGAAGTTCCTGACAGATCCGCAGGCGACGGGGCCGTTCCAATGGCTGGGGTGGTCGGATCCGGGGCGCTGGCGGCGCCGCTGGACGCAGGACGGCCTGCTCGGCGATGACGGCGGACAGCTGATGGTGGTGACCGGCGACGAGCGGCTGGGCTTCGTGGCCTGGAGGAAGGTGGCGACCTCTCGGGCCTCGTACTGCTGGAACATCGGAGCGCAGCTGGTGCCGGAGGGCCGAGGCAGGGGTGTCGGCACGCAGGCCCAGCGGCTGCTGGTGCGGTATCTCTTCGGACACACGCCGGTGGTCAGGCTCGAGGCGGACACCGAGGCGGAGAACGTCGCGGAACAGCGCGCACTCGAGAAGTCCGGCTTCACCCGGGAGGGCGTGCTGCGCAGTCTCGTGTTCCGGGACGGGCAGTGGCGGGACGTCGTGCGCTACAGCGTGCTGCGGGACGACATCGTCCCGGCAGGCGCACCCGGGCAGCCCGGCACCAGTGGCAGGCCCCTGGCCTGAACCCCTGATTCAGTGCCGAGGCTGCTGCCGGGGTGAGCCGCGTCTCACCCGGGCGGCGCCCCTTGTCTATGCAACGAGTTGCATAGAAGGATCGGGGCATGGCGCTGGAACACGCGATCCTTGTCTCTCTGCTGGAGAAACCGGGCTCCGGCTACGAGCTCGCCCGGCGGTTCGAGCGGTCCATCGGATACTTCTGGACCGCCACCCATCAGCAGATCTACCGCGTCCTCAAACGCATGGAGAGCGACGGCTGGATCGACGTCCGTGAGGTGCCGCAGCAGGCCCGGCCGGACAAGAAGGAGTACTCCGTCGCCGCCCTCGGCCGGACCGTCCTGTCCCGCTGGCTTCACGAGCCGATCGAACCCGAGAGCGTCCGGCACGACCTCGCGGTGAAGATCCGCGGCGCGGCCTTCGACGACCCGGCCGCGCTGATCCGCGAGGTCGAGCGCCATCACCAGACGCACTCCGACCGCCTTGCGCACTACCTCGCGGGGGAAGTGCGTGACTTCACCGGACCCGAGGCACCACCGGCCGCCGACGCCGCGCGCGAGCTCCAGCACGTCGTGCTGCGCGGCGGCATCGCGTACGAGCGGATGACGCTCGCCTGGCTCGACGACGTACTCGCCACCCTCCGCCGGCTCGGCCCCGGAAGCTGACCCGGCGCGGGGAGCGACCCGCCGCCCCGGCGACGGGCATCTCCGCCCACACCCGCGCAAGGCCCTCCAGCCCACCAACCCGCAACCACCGAGCCGGAAAGGCGAACACCCATGGCCGACCCGCTGCTGTTCAACCCGCGTACCTACGACCCCGCGCACTTCGACCCCGAGACCCGCAGGCTGCTGCGCGCCACGGTCGACTGGTTCGAGGACCGCGGCAAGCGCAAGCTCATCGAGGACTACCGCTCCCGCGCCTGGCTGGCGGACTTCCTCGCGTTCTCCGCCAAGGAAGGGCTGTTCGCGACCTTCCTCACCCCGGCCTCCGACGCCGGGCAGCAGGACAACACGCGCTGGGACACCGCCCGGATCGCCGCCCTCAACGAGATCTTCGGCTTCTACGGGCTCGACTACTGGTACGCGTGGCAGGTCACCATTCTCGGCCTCGGCCCGGTCTGGCAGAGCGACAACGCCGCCGCCCGCACCCGCGCAGCGGAACTCCTCACCCAGGGTGAGGTGTTCGCCTTCGGCCTGTCCGAGAAGGCCCACGGCGCCGACATCTATTCCACCGACATGCTCATGGAGCCCGACGGTGCCGGCGGCTTCCACGCAAGCGGCTCCAAGTACTACATCGGCAACGGCAACGCCGCCGCTCTCGTCTCGGTCTTCGGCCGCCGCACCGACGTCGAAGGGCCCGACGGCTACGTGTTCTTCGCCGCCGACAGCCGCCACCCGGCGTACCGCCTCGTGCAGAACGTCGTCGACTCCTCCAAGTACGTCAGCGAGTTCCGCCTCGACAACTATCCCGTCGGCCCCGACGACATCCTGCACACCGGCCGCGCCGCCTTCGACGCCGCCCTCAACACCGTCAACGTCGGCAAGTTCAACCTGTGCACCGCCTCGATAGGCATCTGCGAGCACGCGATGTACGAGGCCGTCACCCATGCGCAGGGCCGCATCCTCTACGGCCGCCCCGTCACCGCGTTCCCGCACGTGCGCCGCGAACTGACCGACGCGTACGTCCGGCTGGTCGGGATGAAGCTGTTCAGCGACCGTGCCGTCGACTACTTCCGCTCCGCCGGTCCCGACGACCGCCGCTACCTGCTGTTCAACCCGATGACCAAGATGAAGGTGACCACCGAGGGCGAGAAGGTGATCGACCTGATGTGGGACGTCATCGCCGCCAAGGGTTTCGAGAAGGACACCTACTTCGCGCAGGCCGCCACCGAGATCCGGGGGCTGCCGAAGCTGGAGGGCACGGTCCACGTCAACCTCGCGCTGATCCTCAAGTTCATGCGCAACCATCTGCTGGACCCGGCCGAGTACGCACCCGTGCCGACCCGCCTCGACGCGGCCGACGACGACTTCCTCTTCCGGCAGGGGCCGGCCCGGGGCCTTGGCTCCATACGGTTCCACGACTGGCGCGCCGCCTACGACGCCTATGCCGGCGTGCCCAATGTCGGGCGTTTCCGCGAACAGGCGGACGCCCTGTGCGAGTTCGTCACGACGGCCGCCCCCGGCGAGGAGCAGAGCCGCGACCTCGATCTCCTTCTCGCCGTCGGCCAGTTGTTCGCGCTGGTCGTGCACGGCCAGCTGATTCTGGAACAGGCGCACCTGACGGGGCTCGACGAGGACGTGCTCGACGAACTGTTCGCCGTCCTCGTACGCGACTTCTCCGCGCACGCCGTCGAACTGCACGGCAAGGACTCCGCCACCGTGCAGCAGCAGAACTGGGCGCTGGACGCGGTCCGGCGGCCGGTCGTCGACGACGCCCGCTCGGCGCGTGTCTGGGAACGCGTCGAGGCACTGGCGGGTGCGTACGAGATGGCGCCGTAGGAAGCGCAGGCGTCCGTCGGCCGGGGCAGACTCGGCCTGCCCCGGCCGTCGGAACTCCCGCACTCACCCGGCCCTGGAGCCCTCACCTTGCGATGGCCCGCTGGAGCAGGTGCATCCTGAACTGCGTGCAGGCGCCGGCTCCGGGCGCTAGGCTGCGCGAATGATCATTTCCCTTGTCCGCCCGCGACCGGCCCTCAGGGCGACTTCGAGCCGCACGGGACGCTGACATGGCGTCCTTCGTGTACCGGATCACCCCGTACGACCCCGCGGAGCGGGAGGCGGCGGACCACGACAGGACGGCCGTCCAGTACGACTCCAGGGAACGTGTCGCCGCCGCCTGTGTCGCAGCGGCTGCCGGGTTCGCACTCGACGCCGGTGCCGACCACCTGACGGTGGACAACCCGATGCTGGAGGGCTTCTTCTCCTTCTCGGTCCGCAGGAGAGGGGGAGGCCACGGTCTCTCCGGGCTCTTTCCCTACGGCCTGGCCGGGTATCACGACGGCGCGGGCATCCCGCTCGCCACCGGGCTCGGCCTGCTGCGGGCCATGGTGCTGCGCGACGGCACCTGGTGCCGGCTGGTCACGGCGAGCGGGTTCTTCCTCCATGTCGGCGACCAGGACGACGTTTACGTCGGCAGTGACCGGCCGCACGACGAGGCCGTGGCCCGCACTCGCGCCCTGGGGTTGTTCGCCGAACCGGTCCAGTTCTCGCCCTACGACCCGGCCTTCGACGAGACCGACGGCGAGCGGCCCGCCGGTGACGTCTTCTGGGCGGAACTCTGCGGCCTCGTCGCCGAGCACGGCGGCGTGCTGCTGGAGGAGCGGCACATCGCCAACGCCTACCGCTGGCACCGCGTGACCACAGCGAGCGAGGCCGCTGCGGTGCGCCGGCGGCTGGCCCCACGGGCGCGGCTGTCGGTCTGGCCGGACCTGAGCGAAAACATCGAGGCGGTCCGAGCCGCGATTCTGCGCCGACAACGCCTCGAACTGCTGGTCGAGCAGGGCTCCGACGGAGGGTCCCTCCAGGTGCGCATCGCCGAGACGTGGATGGCACGGGCGGATGGGCCGTCCCTGCTGGTTGCCGCGGGGGCCGCCCGTCGAGCGGCCCTGGTCCCACTGGAGCCGGCCGATCGCCACCCGCTGCTCGCCGGAGTGCTGCCGGACGCCGACGGCGTCCTGCGGGCGCGGTGGCGGACCAACCGCACTCGCGCCGACGAGCGCAGGACGCTCCTCGGCTCGCTTCGGGTGGGTGACGTCGTCACCGGCGTCGTCGCGACCGGCCTGGACGATGTGGGGGTGCACGTGGACCTGAACGACGATCTGGGCCGCGGCCTCGGATTCCTGCGCGTTCCCGAGATGTCCTGGGACCATATCGGCTCGGTGGACGACATTGCCCCGGTCGGCCGGGAGATCCGCGCCCGGATCATCGGCATCGACTGGGCATGGGAGCGGGTGAACCTGTCCCTGAAGGCACTCCGGCCGGATCCCCTGGGGCTGTTCGCCGCCGCCCGTCAGGTCGGCGAGACGATCCCGGGCAGGGTCACCAAGCTGGTGCCGTTCGGCGCCTTCGTCCGCCTCGCGGAGGGCGTGGAAGGCCTGGTCCATCTCGCCGAACTGGCCGATCGTCAGGTCGAGGGCCCCGAGGACGTCGTCGCGGTCGGGGACGACGTCCTTGCCACCCTCATCGGCGTCGACCTGGAGCGCCGCCGTATCAGCCTCTCGCTGAGGACACGGACGGAGTGAATTCCCGCCATCCGGGGGGTGGTGGGTCCGCGATGGATGCGCCGAGGGCGGCCTCGACAGCGTGCGCGGCCGGTCACGGCCCTCAGCTGCGCACCTCCAGGCGGCCGGTGGCGCGCAGCGTACCGCCGCAGGAGATCGTCTCGCTGCCGTCCCTGGTGTGCCACGCGCCGTGCAGGGTCTTCACACGGGCCGGCCACCTGGGGTTGCTCACGTCGTCGCAGTCGACGACGAGCCGCCAGGTGTAGGTGGAGCCGCTGTAGCACGTGGCGGAGGCGGTGTTCCCGCTGCCGGCGAGGTGGCAGGGCAGACGGGCGGCGGAGGCGGGGGTGGCGGCGAGCAGTCCGGCGGCCATGGCCGCGGCGGCGGCCAGTCCGAGGGCGGTCTTGGTGCGCAGCACGGGTGGATTCCTCTCCATGGGGGTGGCGGGACCACCACTATGGATCAGGCAACCGCTTCCGGTCTAGACCAATATTGACCTCAACCCGCTTGATTTCAGGCCGCGTTCGCGTGTCGGAGAAGTGTGAAGCGGACCGGGAGTCCCGGTGTGGCCTGGGCGGCCGCGGCCAGGCGGCTCTCGGGGACCACGCCGATCACGGGATAGCCGCCGGTGGTGGGGCTGTCGGCGAGGAACACCACCGGTCTGCCGTCCGGCGGTACCTGGATCGCGCCGATCACCATGCCCTCGCTGGCCAGTTCGCCGTGTACGGCGCGCTCCAGGGCGGGGCCGTTCACGCGCAGCGCGATGCGGTTGCTGTGGGGTGAGACGGTGAACCGGGCCGTGGCAAGGGTGCGCAGTGCGGCATCGGTGAACCAGTCGTTGCGGGGACCCGGCAGTACGGGGAGTACCAATTCCCTCGGCGGTCCCTCGCACAGTGCGATGTCGGCGTGGACCGGGTGGCCGAGAGCCTTGCCCACCGGCAGGTGGTCGCCGTCCCTGAGCGGCGCGGGTCCGAGGCCGGAGAGGAGATCGGTGGAGCGGCTGCCGAGCTCGGGTTCGACGGCGATTCCGCCGCTGACGGCGACGTAGCTGCGCAGTCCGCCGACCGCGGCGCCCACGTCCAGAACCGCACCGGCCGGTACATGGACGGCGCTCGCCCAGGCGGCAGGCCGGCCGTTGACCCGCACCGGCGCGGGCGCCCCGGTCACGGCCACGGTCACGGCCTGCAGGGTGCGCACGGCGACGCCCGTCAGGGTGGTTTCCAGGGCCGCCGTGTCGGGGGTGTTGCCGGCGAGGCGGTTCGCCAGCCGGTGGGCGCTCTGGTCGAGGGCGCCTGAGCGGGGTACGCCGAGGTGGGCGTGGCCGAACCGGCCCAGGTCCTGGATCGTGGTCAGCGCTCCGGCGCGCACCACCTCCAGCATGCCGGTCACGCGGCGCCCCTCTCGGCACCTGTCGGCACGAACCGGACCCGCGTGCCTGGTACCAGCAATGCCGCCGGCCGGCGGTTCGTGTCCCACACGTTCACGGACGTCGTGCCGATCAGCTGCCAGCCACCCGGCGAGGAACGGGGGTAGATACCGGTGCAGTTGCTCGCGACGGCCACGGATCCTGCCGGAACCGACGTGCGCGGCGCACAGCGGCGCGGCACGTGGTACCTCTCGTCGAGTCCTGTCATATAGGCGAATCCGGGGGCGAATCCTGAGAACGCGACCCGGTGTTCGACGCTGCTGTGTACGCGCGCCACCTCGTCCTTCCCCACCCCCCACAACTCGGCGACCACGGCGAGGTCTTCGCCGTCGTAGCACACGGGGATCTCCACGAGCGGGCCGCTGTGGGCCAACAGGGGCGGCACCGACCAGCCCTGCAGAGCCGCCTTCAGGCCCGACAGGTCGGACACCCCGTACAGCAGAACGGTCGTCGCCCCGGGAACGATGTCGCGGACGTCCGCCAGTGGGCCTTCGCCGCGGCGGCGCACGATCTCGGCATGCCAGGCCTGAGCCTCCTGCGGGCCGTCCAGGTCGAGGAGCAGCGAGTCCTCGCCCACCGGCAGAAGCCTCATGCGAATGCCTCCAGCGTGATGCCGGCCGCCTCCAGCCCGGCCCGGACCCGCCGGGCGAGTGCGACGGCTCCGGGGGTGTCCCCGTGGAGGCACAGCGATCGTGCCCGTACGTGCACCGCCTCGCCGTCCAGAGTCGTGGTGCGGCCGTCGCGCGCGAGGGTGAGCGCCCGTTCGGCGACCTGCCCGGGGTCGGTGATCACCGCGCCCGGCGTTCCCCGCGGGACCAGGGTCCCTGCTGCCGTGTAGGCACGGTCGACGAACGCCTCGCCGATCACTCCGAGGCCCGCCTTGCCGGCCTCCTCGTGCATGACCGACCCGGGCAGGCACAGCACCGGCAGTGCGGGATCGGCCAGCCTGGTGCCCACGGCCACGGCAGCGGCCTGCACCGGGTCGGCGACCACGCGGTTGTACAGGGCGCCGTGCGGCTTGACGTAGGCCACCTTCACCCCGGCGGCCCGGGCGAACACCTCGAGCGCACCGATCTGGTAGGTGATCTCGTCAGCCAGCTCGTCGGCGGGTACGTCCATGGCGCGCCGCCCGAAACCCGCCAGGTCCCGGTAGGAAACCTGCGCTCCGATCCGCACACCGCGCTCGGCGGCGATGTCGCAGACCTTGCGCATGATGCTGGGATCGCCCGCGTGGAACCCGCAGGCGACATTGGCACTGGTGACCACCGACAGCATGGCCTCGTCGTCGGTGAGGACCCACCGTCCGTAGCCCTCTGCGAGATCGGCGTTGAGATCGATCACGATGTCGTTCATCGCTGCTGCGGTCTCCTAGGGCGAATGACCTGCCGCCCGCCGATGCGAGGCGTACGTGCACAGCCGGCGGCTCACGGCGGGGCCATCAACGTAGAGGATTGTTGAACGATTCGACAAGGGTGCCGCGGGCATCCGGCCGTGGGCATCCAGGAGGGGGCCGCGCTGTCCCTACCCGGCCCCCCGGCGCGGTCCCCGGCCCTGATCGGTCGCGATGTGCGTCGCGATGTGCTCGGAGTACCGGCCCACGAGCTGCTTCTCGGCGTCGTCGAGGTAGGCGGCGAGCAGCAGCTCCGCCTTCACCGTGTCGGCCGCCTTCAGGGCGGCGAGGATCTCCCGGTTGCGTGCCAGGTAGGGCTCGTGAAAGTCCCGCGCGTCGTCCATCGCGTGGAAGACCAGGCGCAGCTCGGCGAGGATGCCCAGCATCAGCTCGTTCAGGCGGGTGCTTTTGGCGAGGGCCACCACCGCGTGGTGGAAGTGGATGTCCGCGGTGGCCAGGCCGCGCCCGTCCCCGTCCTGCGCGGCCCGCTCTCCCTCGGCGACGGCAGCTTCGGCCTTGGCCAGGTCGTACGGAGGCATGCCCAGGTGGCGGACGGCAGCGCGTTCGATGATGTGGCGCACCCGGTAGATGTCGGTGACGTCCTCAGCGGTGAGGACACGCACGAAGACACCGCGATTGAGCTCGTGCACCAGCAGCCGCTCGTGGGTGAGCAGCCGGAACGCCTCACGGAGGGTGTTGCGTGAGACCCCGAGAGCGGTCCCGATGGCGTCCTCGGAGAGCTTGCTGCCCGGCGGCAGGTACCCCTCGCTGATGCGTTCACGCAGGATGTCCGCGACCCGGTCTGCGGTACTGAACCGGCCCAGGCGCTCGCGATCACCCGTCAGAACGGCCGGATCGACCTCGGTGGCCATGTCCACGCCCCTTGCTTCCGGGATGTTCCCGGAAGCAGTCAAGCGAACAGCAGGGGAGGAATCAACCTCGTCATCTGCAGGATTGTTCAACGTTCCTGGACCTGCAAAGACGGGCGAGCCTCCTGTGGGATCGAACTCCTGGTCAGCCCGGCGCCTGTGAGGAACCCCCCGACTGCCGGTCTCTCTCTGGTACGAGGCCGTGCCTGCGTGTAGCGTCGCCTGTAGATGTCGTGGTTCGCAGTACCCCGGCCCGCGCTGTGGCGCGGGCGCTTTGCTGTGCAGTGCCTGAGAACCAGGGCGATCACCTCCGGACCCCGCGCGGTGCGGGATCCGACAGCGACTGAGAGGCACCAGCATGGCCAGCGGTACCGTCAAGTGGTTCAACTCCGAAAAGGGCTTCGGCTTCATCGCGCAGGACGGCGGCGGCCCCGACGTCTTCGCCCACTACTCCAACATCAACGCGCAGGGCTTCCGTGAGCTCCAGGAAGGCCAGGCCGTCACCTTCGACATCACCCAGGGCCAGAAGGGCCCCCAGGCGGAGAACATCACCCCTGCCTGATCCAGCAGGTCACTCCAGGGGCCCCCGGACGCGCCCAGCGCGCTCCGGGGGCCCCTGGCCTGTGGTGGCGCGGGTGCCGGTGCACGCGCGTGGAGTGGGACCGGCAGCGCAGAATGGCCTGACACAGCACACGAGGAGCCCGAATGATCTTCATCACCGCCAGGTTCACGGTCCACCCCGAGTTCGCCGACCGATGGCCGGAGATCACCGCCGATTTCACCGCCGCATCACGCGCTGAACCCGGCTGCCTCTGGTTCAACTGGTCCCGGGACGTCGAGGACCCGGCACAGTACGTCCTGGTCGAGGCGTTCCGCGACGACGAGGCCGGCGCGGCTCACGTACAGTCCGAGCACTTCAAAGCCGCACAGCAGACCCTGCCGCGTCACTTGGCCGAGACACCCCGGATCGTGAACATGACTGTCCCGCAGGACGACTGGTCACTGCTGGGCGAGATGGCTGTCGACGAACGTTGACCCATGGATCCCCCGGCGGATCCGATCGACGCCCATGACGGGCGAGGCGCCGCGACGGCGCTGATGCTGCACCGCAGCCCTGAGCGCCGGATCGGTGACAGGGGCGCCCGTTACGCGGAGTCGGACGGCGGAGGCTGGAAGTGCCGGTCGTACTCACGGACCGCCGACTCGAGGACCTGCGGCAGGATCTGTCCGAAGGCCTTCATGCCGGGCACGCCTCTCGCGGCCGCTCGGCAAACGGCCCGGCCCTGGCGCATGTAGCGCGGCATGGTGCGCTCGAATCGGTCGGCCAGTTCGGCCTCGGAGGTTCGGCTCTGGGGATCGTTGCGGTTCCAGGGGACGATGACGGTGACCCAGGAGCGCGGTGTCGCGTCGTAGGCGGCGAGACGCCGGCGTACGTCGTCGTCCTCCAGCGCCCAGCGATCGACCAGGAGGATCTCGGGCTGCGGTGGCGGCACGCTGGACGGCGTCGCGGGCACGAAGGATGACACGGTGGCACGGTAGTTGAGCGAGCGCACGAGATCGTGTGCCACGGAGGCGAGCGGTCGGACGAAGCCGGGGTGGAAGGGGTTCCAGTCCTTCGGCTGCCCGCCGTAGTAGTCGGGGGAGCGGCCGTCGGGCAGATGGTTGCGGGTGGGCGCGGCGACGGTCAGACGCACATCACGTGGTGGCAGGCCGGGCTGTCGGAAGGAACTGGGTGCGGTGCGGTGGTCGATCGGTTCGCCGGGGGCGATGCGAGTGGCCTCGGCGACACCGACGATGCGTTTGGCCAGTTCGTAGACGGCGGCCTCGTACTCCTCGGCGAATATCCGAAGCTTGATCAGCTCGTAGAAGCCCCCGGTCGCGGAACGGTCGCCGAGGGCGGTGCGGTGATCGAACGCCATGTGCCTGGCGACCTCGGGCAGTTGATCCGGCGGGGTCGGCACCCACATGGCGGGCACGACCGCCTCGGCCGGGCGGTCGCTCCTTGCGTGGTGGTACACGGAGCGCTGCGCGAAGGCATACCACTCCTTGCCGCACATCTCGCTCGCGAAGTAGCGAGGAGAGATCAGGGGCACGAACACCTGGGAGGTGGCCAGGGCTTCACTGAGCTGTTCGGACCATCCTTCCCCTGAACGCAGTTCGCGGTCCATGAACCCCGCAGAGGCACCGGCCGGCAGATCGGTCATGGCCATCACATGACCGCACAGATCACGGAACAACCGCTCCACCCACATGTCCGGATCGGGTCCGCTCGGCCCGTAGCTCGGCGTGTGCGCGTAGCTCAGATAGAAGTACGGCCGGTACGCGACCGCTCGGGATCGTGACCCGCCCCGGAACAACTCCTCCCGGTCCGGATCCGGTCCGGTCTGCCGTGGAGGATGCGCGCCGCCGGCAAGGCCGGCGGCGGACGGCCGGTCCTCCGCGAAGCTGTCATCCTGCGCCGTTTCTTGTGCAGCGGTGTTGTTCGCGGTTGTTCGGAACAACTCCTCCGCACCTTGTGTCCCGGACAGGGAAGTGCTGTCCGCCGGCTGCGCCACCTGAGGCCCGACCCCTTGGGCAACGACTTGCCCGGGCACCACTTTCACCCCGGTGGGGGCGACTCCCACATCTGGCCGTGCGAGGGTCAGTCCCATCTCCTCCGCGGCTTCCTGAACGGAGTCGTGCTCGCGGTCCAGTACGGTGCGCACCTTCTCCAACGTCTCGTCGACAGCATCGAGCGCTGCGTCCTCCAACGTCGGATCGGCCAGGACCGGAGCGAGCGGATCCACGGCGCCGGCTTCCGGTGCCTGGCGCGGGGAAGTGCCGCCGGCCTTCAGGTGCCGGAGCTCGGTCTCCAGCTGTTCGATACGGCGAGCCGCGTGATCCGCGACGGCTTGCGCCGTCTGCCGGTCCCGTTCGGCGCGGGCCAGTTGCCCTTGGAGCTCGAGCTCCTGGCTCTTGGCCCGCTGCACCGCCTGACGAAGGCCGACGAGTTCACCGGGAGCCGCCGCGGCTGAGGAGGCCTCCAGGGCCTCAAGGCGGCGCGTCAGCTCCAGGACCTTGGCCTGCGCCTGGCCCAGCATGCCGAACAGCACCGTCGCTATCTGCAACGCCTGCTGACGGCCGTGCTCACTTGCCTCGAAGTTGCGTCTGACCCGGGCCAGTTCCTCGAAGGCCTCCAGAGCCTGACGGCTGACTTTGAGCAGTTCGTCCGCCGTTCCGGACGGTGACACAGGAGTAGGTGCCCGCTGAGACAGTTCCCACAGCTGTTTGGGGCGGGCAAGTCGCTCCGCGGCCGCGGGACCGGCCTCATCGGGGAAGCACACGTCCGCGACCGCTTCGACCAGGGCCCACGACAAGCCGTCTCCTGCAAGACACGTCCGTAATCGGCGCAGATCAGGAACCCGTCCATCCGTGAAGTGATCGACCGTCAACTTCGCCTGCAGCTCAGCTACGTTGATCTCCGCTGAAGCGAGCCAGCTTCTGAGGAAGCCGACCAGTTCATTGATCTCGGCACACGAGCCACGCGGCGCCCCCCATGGGCGACCAGGACGCGTCATCTGCCCTCCCCCGTAACGGTCCCCGTTTGTTCCGGGGACAACTCTCCTTTTCCCCGGAACAACATCCAACCCCTCGACCGGCCACCTCAAGGGACAGATCGTGAAGTTGACCCCGGCTCGTCTCCGGGCGCCCTACGTCTCCAGGCGGCACTCATGACCCTCACCCGCTCCACCCTGCTTCTCACACTCCTCACCTTGGCTCTGCTCCTTTCCCTCGCGGCCGCAACGGCGGCGGCCGCTCTGGCGAGGTGGGACGGAGCGACCGTTCCGGCCGCCATCACGCGCGCAGGCGTCGCTTTCGCCGGGACGATGTCGCTGTGCCTCGGCCTCATCGCCCTGGCACAGACGGCACTGCCCTGAAGTGGTCGCCATGTGTACGGAAAATCCCGTGCCCGCGCCCCGCCTGATCGATAGGCTCGCCTCGCGCGCTGACACAACATCACAGCGCGCGCATCGACGAGTGAGGGGAGCCCGACCGTGCGTTACCGCACCGCTGTCGTCGCTCCCCGGTCACGGTACGACGTGATCCTGATGTCTACGTGTTCCCGGTGCCGGCCGCGCGGCCGCCGCCGGACACCCGCGACGAACACCTGACCCTCGTCCGTCCGTTGAGCTCTGTGGCCGGGTACGCCCCGGTGCCGACGGCGTTGCATCAGGAATGATGCTGGATCAGGGAATCTTTCAGGCCTGACGCCAGGATGCCGTTTCGTCCCGGGAATCGCGCTGCCATGTTCGCGAGCACTCCGAAAGGCCCTGGGCCGTGCGCACCCACCAGCAACGCCATCACACCAGTCCGCTGACCAGTGTCCGAAATCTGGGCATCCTCGCCCACGTCGATGCCGGCAAGACCACCGTCACCGAGCGGATCCTGTATGCCACCGGCGCCACCCACAAGCGGGGCGAGGTCCACGACGGAACGACCGTCACCGATTTCGACTCGCAGGAGCGCGACCGTGGGATCACCATCTTCGCCGCGGCGGTGAGCTGCGTCTGGGACGGTCACCGGATCAACCTGATCGACACTCCCGGCCACGTCGACTTCTCCGACGAGGTGGAGCGCTCGTTGCGGGTGCTCGACGGTGCGATCGCGGTGTTCGACGCTGTCGCTGGAGTCGAACCGCAGAGCGAGTCGGTGTGGCGGCAGGCCGACCGGCACCGAGTGCCGAGGATCGCCTTCGTCAACAAGCTGGACCGTGCCGGTGCCGACCTCGACACGGCGGTCGACTCGATCCGGGAACGGCTCCATCCGGTCCCGCTGGTGGTCCAGCTGCCGATCGGGCAGGAGGACGGGTTCACCGGGGTGGTGGATCTGCTGCGCATGCGCTCGCTGGTCTGGGGCGCCGGCCGCGACACGTTCGAGGAGGGCCCGGTGCCCGAGGCCCTGCGGGAAGAGGCGCACCGCCGCCGCCGAATGCTGGAGGAGGCGGTGGCGGAACTCCATCCGAACGCGCTGGAGGAGTTCTGCACGGAGTCGACGGTCTCCGCACCGACCCTGGCCGCAGCACTGCGCGACCTGACCCGAAGTGGTGAGGGAGTCGTGGTGTTGTGCGGATCGGCCTACCGCAACCGGGGGATCGAGCCGCTGCTGGAGGCCGTTGTGGCCTACCTTCCGTCGCCTCTCGACGTGCCGGCGGTACGCGGCACCCTGGGCAGCGCGGTGCAGGAGCGGATCGCCGACCCGGCGGAGCCGTTCGCCGCACTGGTCTTCAAGGTGCACTCGACCGCCACGGGGCGGCTGACCTACCTGCGTGTGTACTCAGGAACGATCCAGAAGGGAGACGCAGTGCTCGACGCGGGCGCGCACCGCAGCGAGCGCATCGGCCGGATCCTGCGGGTGCAGGCCGACCGGCACGTGGAGGTGGACCGGGCGGAGGCCGGGGACATCGTCGCGGTGATCGGCCCGAAGGCCGCCCGCGCCGGTGCCACCCTGTGCGCACCCGCGGCGCCGTTGCTCTTCGAACCGCCCACCGTGGTCGAACCGGTCGTCTCCGTGGCGGTCGAGGCCCGCAGGAGCCTCGACACCGACCGGCTGGCGACGGCGCTGGCACGGCTGGTCGAGGAGGATCCGTCGCTGGTGGTCCGGACCGACCCCGAGACCGGCCAGACAGTGCTGTCAGGAATGGGGGAGCTGCATCTGGAGGTGGCTGTGGAGAAGATCCGCCGTGCCCAGGGGCTGGACGTCGGTGTCGGACGGCCGCAGGTGGCCTACCGCGAGACGGTCGTCCGAGGGGTGTCCGGGCTGGTGTACCGCCATGTCAAGCAGGACGGAGGCGCCGGCCAGTTCGCCCACGTCGTTCTTGACGTGGAAGCCCTGGAGTCCGAGGCCGACACCGGTGACAACAACAACGGCGGCAGCGCAGGGGGCTTCGTGTTCCGGTCGACGGTGGCAGGTGGCCGGGTGCCGCAGGACTTTGTCCGCGCGGTGGAGGCCGGCTGCCGGGACGCCCTCGCCGAGGGTCCTCTCGGCGGCCACCCGGTGACCGGACTGCGGGTCACACTGACCGACGGAGCCACTCACTCCAAGGACTCCTCGGAGCTGGCGTTCCGGACAGCAGGCCGGTTCGCACTCCGGGAGGCACTGCGCGCCGGCGTGATGGCGCTCCTGGAACCGGTGGTGGAGGTCACGGCCACCGTGCCCGACGATGCCGTGGGCGGTGTGCTCGGCGACCTGGCGGCGCGACGCGGCCGGGTCTCGGGCCAGGCAGCGCGGGCGGGCACAGCCGTGATCACGGCGACTGTGCCGCTGGCCGAACTGTTCGGCTATGCGTCGCGGCTGCGCAGCCGGACCCAGGGCAGGGGCACCTTCACCACCCGGGCCACCGGTTACGCGCCTGTGCCGGCAGCGGTGTCCGACGGGGTGCTGTCATGTTAGATGCCCCGGACGGCCCCGCCCGCCGGGGGCCCTGTCGGTTGGTTCCGCCCCGCTGGATCTCATCCAGTGGGGCGGAGCGCTGCCAAGGGCGAGATGCCGGTCTTGGCGAGTGGTCTGTCGGTGAGCCGGGCTCGAGTCGGGCGCGGTGGAAGGCGGCGCCGGTGACCTGCTGTTGCAGCCGGGCCTTGGGGAGGCCGCGGTAGCGGGATCTGCGCAGGCCGAAGGCTTGCACGGCTTCGGAGACGGTGCCCTCCACGCCTACGCGGGTGTCCGTAGCGGCGGGCCATCGGCGCGACGATGTCGCCGCACGCCAGGCGAACAGCGGCCCCTCGGTGGGATCGGCGGGGCGGTCGCTGAGGCACTGGGGGCACAGATCCAGGTAGGGGAACCCCTCGAAGCTCGGGGGCCGTGCGCTCGGTCTGCCGCAGGCGGTGTCCCAGCCGGTACCGCAGCGCCCGCCCAACTGGGTGAAGTTCGGGCGTTGACCAGCAGCCGGCAAGCTTTTCGATCATGGCCTGAATAGCTTGAGATCAAGCAATCGCCGTCTGCTCCGTTGCCCAACTCCCCCTTGTAACCCGAGCGAGGTCGTGACGATGAGGAAAAGTGCTGTCATCAGCCCCTTGATTGCCGGTGCGGCAGTGACCGTGCTGGCATGCCCGGTGCCGGCCTCCGCGGCGGACACACCGGTGACGGTCCAGGTCAGCTCCGGCACGCTCGACATCGCGGTCCCGGCGGGGCCCGTGAACCTCGGTACGGTCACCGTCGGCAGCAGTCCGCAAACGGTCAGCAGTCAGCTCGGCAACATCACCGTGACGGACGGTCGAGGCGGTACCACCGGCTGGACGGCCACAGCGAACGCCGTGGACTTCACCGGGCCCCAGAACATCTCCGTCTCCGCTCCAGGCTCCAGCAGTTACACAACACCGAACGCCTCGGTCACCGGCACCGCCACCGTCACCCCCAGCAACCTGAGCGCGCTGTACCCCCCTGCCCCCGTTCAGGTGGCCACCGACGTGTCCGGGATCAATTCGGCCACCTGGAACCCGACGATCTCCCTCACCCTTCCGGCGAACGCCCTGGCCGGGTCGTACAGCTCGACGATCACCCACTCCGTCGCCTGACAGCCTCAGGCGGAAATCAGCAGAGGCACTGTGCGCAGGTTCGTTTCTCTCGCAGTGCTGGTGGCCATGTCATTCGCCCTGGCCACCGGCACTGCCTCGCCCGCATCCCGCGACTCGGATGCGGCCCGTCGGCCGGGCCCCCCGGATGTGGGCAGCGTCGGCGTACGTCTCGTCGATGTTCCGGCCGACCTGATCCGCGACCCCCGGGCGAGGCAGTACGTCATCGACAACCTCAAGCCCGGTACCACCGTGAGCCGACGCATCGAGGTATCGAACACCTCGGAGTCCGGATTGCATGTCTCGCTCTACTCCGGGGCCGCGGACATCGTGCGCGGCTCATTCGTCGGTGCACCGGGCAATACCGGAAACGAGCTCACGACCTGGATCAAGCTCCGTCGACGCAGCCTGGACATCCCCGCCCACTCCGTTGCCCGCGACACTGTGACCATCGCGGTGCCCAGGGATGCGGCCCCCGGTGAGAGATACGGCGTGGTGTGGGCACAGGTCAGCAGTCGACACAAGGACGGCGGCATCTCCTTGGTCAGCCGCACCGGTATCCGGGTCTACCTCTCGGTGGGCGGCAACAATCCGCCACTGCCGAAATTCACGGTGGACACGATGACGGCCGCGCGTGACCGCGACGGGCGCGCCGTCGTGCAGGCCCAGGTGCACAACACCGGTGGTCGTGCTCTGGACCTCGCGGGCACCATGAAGATGTCGCAGGTATCCGGAAGTCTCAGCGCGGGTCCGTACGAGGTTCAGCTCGGAACGACCTTGGCACCGGACCAGTCCCAGCCGGTGAGGGTCGTCGTGACCGACCGAGTGGACGACGGCCCGTGGGACGTCTCCCTGAGTCTGAAGAGTGGGCTGCTGAGGGAAACCTATAGAGCTCGGATCACCTTTCCGCACAATCCTGGTGTCGCCGCGGCAGTCCGTTCACGCCATCAGCAGCCGAATGCTCTGCACCCGGCCCTCATCGCAGTGCCGACGGCGCTGGCTCTCCTCTTTGCCGTGGCGCTCGGGATCACCCTCTCCTACCGCCGCCGCGGCAGGGACAAGCCGGCATGATCCCGGTTCCCGTCCGAGCCGGACGCTGCCGCTGGATCCGCGAGGGCCTGCGTGACGTCGGCCTGTACGACCCGTTGGGGTTGTGCAGGCCGTCGTCGGGTTCAGGGGGATGGGTTCGTCTCCTTGCGTGGGGTGGAGTTGGCGGAGATCCCGGAGGAGACCGCGCGGATGGCGTGGGTGATGTTCCCGAGGGGTTGTCTGGCGATGCGGGTGCGGGACCGGCCGGGGCCGGTCTTCGCGATGCCGATTTCGCAGCACTCCGCCCCGCTGAATGAGATCCAGCGGGGCGGAGTCGACCGACATGGTCCCCTGCGGGCTTGGGCCGTCCGGGGCATCCCTGGCAGGCCCGGTCAGCCGGTCACTCGGCCGGGACTGCGGGGAACGCCTCACGCGGCGTGCTCGTGGGCGTGTACCGCTGGGGGACCGCGGTGGTCGGCACCAGGTCCTTGTGGATCGCCTTCGCCACGCTCTGGATGGTGGCGACGCCGTAGTCCATCGTGCTGTTGTCCTGCGTCAGCACGGAGATGTAGTAGTCGTGGCCGCCGCCCTTGAACGCGCCGACGCTGTGCACGCGCCAGCCGTGCGTGGCCCGTGACAGCCAGCCGTTCTTGACGTGCACCTTCACGGAGGAGGGCGCCCCTGCCGGAGTGCCCCAGCGCTGTGAGGCGACGACCGTGTTCATGAGCTTGAGGATGTAGGCGCGGGAGTTGTCGCTCAGCACCGAGTTCTTCGCGGTGATCAGCGAGAGGAGCCTCTGCTCGTCCTTCACGGTGATCTGCGTGAGTCCCCAGTAGCCGCCCGAGCCCGGCACTGTGTTCTTCATGCCGGCCGCGGCGAGGAAGCCCTTGATCTTGGTGAGGCCGAGTTGCTTCCACAGCGTGCTCGTCGCGCTGTTGTCCGACTTGGTGATCATGGCCTTGGCGAGGTCGGCCTCGCGCTGTGTGAGATAGCGGTTCTGCTTCTTGGCGTCCCACAGCAGCGTCGCGAGGACGGTCACCTTGACGACGCTGGCCGAGTCGTAGGCGGAGGTCGAACGGAGGCTGCACGTCGTCTTCGTGGTGCGGTCGTAGAGGCCGACGGCAATGGTGCCCTTGCGGTTCCTCAGGGCCGTCGTGATGTCCTGCTGCAGCTTCGCGGCAAGGCCGGCCTTGCCGGACGTGCAGGCCACCTGCGGGGTGGCGGCAGCGGCGGGTGCGGCGGCGGCCACGAGCGGTGCGAGCACTCCGGCCGCGAGGCTCGCGGACAGCACGCGGGCAGGCCGGGATATCCGGAGAGTCATTCGGAGGTTTCCATCCCCTTGGTGTGGAGCGGGTGCGCACCCGCGCACCCGCGCCACACGACTCACCGCAGCGTCGGATGGTTGTAGCTGTTACTGAAACTTGATCGGGTCCGAGTCTCCGCTCGCACCCGGGCCGAAGCCGGCCGGGGTGGTGCAGCTCCGTCGCGCCGTGGGTGAGTCGTCTGTCCGTTCAGGACGGTCCGCCGGTGGTACTGAACCCGCGGGCCGCTGTGGAAGAAGTGGTCGGTAAGGCCGGGCAGCTGGGCGACGTGAGCTGGTGGGCGCCGTCGTCCCGGGAGTCTTCGTGCCCCGGAAGAGGTCAGAATCGCCGGCCAGGCGTCATATGAGTCTGTCGTCAGTCTTTGTCCATGTTTGGTTCCCGGCCCGGCCGTCATCGTCGATGTCTTCGGTCAGAGCACCCCCGCCGTCGGCGAACGTGGTTCTGTACGCACCTGAATTGCCGGGGATCGCGTTGGCCGTGCCGGCAAGCAGGAACACGCTCGCGGTGGCCGCGAGCGCGGCGAGAACCATCCGTCTCACAGAACCCTCCTTGTCGTCCGATGGCACGGAGCGGGCAACCGGAGCGGCACCTGGTACGTACCACCCGGTGGCCAGGAGAGTATCGCGTGCGTGATCCAACGTCGTGCCTCCTGATATAGCCTGCGCCAATGAGTCGTCACCTGCTGGCTGAAGCGCACCGGTTCCTGAACTGGGCCCGGGAGCAGGGAGCCGAGCTGGACGGCACCGACCACAGCGTCTGGTTCGTGCAGGGCGTGCTCGAGTCCATGGCGCAGGACACCGACGAGGAGCCCTCCCTCCGGGCGGTCAAGTGCCTGGCGTACGCGGTCCACCTCGCCGAACTCCTCGCCGGCACCTGTCGCGACGTCAGGTGCGTCGTCGACGGCGTGGGCATGAACCTGCGCTCGGTGCTCGCCGTTCGCGAGGGCGGTCCCGTGCAGTTCCCACTGGCGTGGGTGCAGAGTTGCATCGACGACCCGCGTGGCGGCAACGTCGGATTCACGTTCGCCGGGGCGCTCAGGGACTTCGGTGAGGACGGGCGGGCCGCGGCCATGTACGCGCAGCTGAAGCAGTTCGACGAGTCGCGCGCTCGGTGACACGGTCGGTCTGCCCGCGCCCCGGCTGCTGAGTGACCCGGCGCCGATCGGGGCGACCCTGAGCGGCGCGCCGGACCTGTTCCCGTACGGCTGCACGATCGCGGGCCGGCCTGCGGGTGCGGCGCCGGATCGGATCAGCCGCCTTGTGCAACCGCTTGTTGCAGCCGGGCTGCTGGGGCACCGGTGGCTCCTGCGGACTCAGGCGCCCACTGTCCCGTCGACACCCTCACGCAGAAAGTCCGCGTGCCCGTTGTGGCGGCCGTACTCCAGGAGCACGTGCACCATCACCATCCGCAGCGATACCTCCTCGCCCCATCTCGGCTGATACCCGGCCTGGTCCAGGGATTCGGCCTCCCGCTCGATACGGCACGAGTTCTCCACCTCGGCCTCCCAGGCTACGAACGCCTCGTCCCTGGTCGACGCGCTCGCGTCGTACGCCGCCTGGAAGTCGATCTTGTCGGACCAGACCATGGGCGCATTGTTGTCCTCGAACACTCGACGGAACCAGGCACGCTCCACCTCCGCCATGTGCCGCACCAGACCGAGCAACGAAAGCGTGGACGGCGGCATCGACTGCTGCCGCAGCTCCTCGTCGGTAAGCCCTTCACACTTCATGGCGAGGGTCGCGCGGTGGTAGTCGAGAAAAGCCCGCAACATGTCGCGTTCGCTTCCAAAACTGGGCGGTCCTATGCGATTGTCGCTGGTCACTGACCGTGCTCCTCATCCGTGCGGGCATTCAGGGCCAGTATCTACTTCCGTCGGCTGCCCCTGTACGAGAACCGTCAACCGGACCTGACTGTCACCGCGGAGGTCGCCGGTCACAGGAATCAGCAAGGCTCATCGGTCACTCGCAGCCGCAACTACCCCTTGGAGAAGGCGTTCCGGTCATGACGTGAGCGGCGGTTGCAGGTTCGTCGGCTTCGCCGGGTGCTCGCGGGACGTCGGCGAGCACCCGGGCAGCGTCGGCCGCCGAGCAGAGTACTTGGCCAGGCAGCGGCAGATCACACCCGGTACGGCGGCAGGCCGGTGAGATCCGGCTCCTCGTACACCGCGCGGAAGTTGGGTGTGTGCGAATCCGGCGCCGAACGGACCGACGCCGGTGGCCGCGAAGGCCAGGACCCCGCCGAGGGAGAACACGTCGCCGGCCTGCCGCTCAGCTCGATCCGTTCGCCCTGGAGGTGTACCGCCCCAACGGCTACTCGAACCGCGCGGTGTCGCCTGCCCCTCGGCGTACGATCTCGGCTTCACCGCCGGAGAAGTCGATGACCGTGGTCGGTTCAGTGCCGCAGTCGCCCGAGTCGACCACTGCGTCCAGCACATGGTCGAGGCGTTCCTTGATCTCCCAGCCCTGTGTCAGCGGCTCGTCCTCGTCGGGCAGCAGCAGCGTGCTGGAGAGCAGCGGCTCACCGAGTTCCGCGACGAGCGCCTGAGCAACGGCATGGTCAGGAATCCGGACTCCGACCGTCTTCTTCTTCGGGTGCAGCAACTGGCGCGGCACCTCCTTCGTCGCGGGCAGAATGAAGGTGTAACTGCCAGGCGTAGCCGCTTTGATCGCCCGGAACACGTCGTTGTCGATCTGCACGAACTGGCCCAGCTGCGCAAAATTCTGGCACACAAGGGTGAAGTGGTGACGATCGTCGAGGTTCCGGATCGACCGGATCCGGCCGATGCCGTCACGACTGCCCAGCTGGCATCCCAGGGCGTAACAGGAATCCGTCGGGTAGGCGACGAGTGCGCCGGATCGGATGCTGTCAGCCACGCTGCTGATGGTGCGCCGCTGAGGATTCTCGGGGTGCACGTCGAAGTACTTCGCCATTCGCCGAGTCTAGAGCGTGTGGCGGGCCCTTACCTGCCACGTCGCGGCTGCCGCAATACGCCGTGGATGTGCCCAGGACCTCACCGGCAATGAGGGGCTGTGGGCTGTCGGCGTCGTCGAGTGCGACGTGCATGCGGGCATGGAACTGACGTGAATGCGGACATGGAACTGTCGGACCTGGGACGGCCGAAAGACCGAGCCATGGCCGGATCGCCGCCGCCCGGGACCGGCCGGCACCTGCGCTGGGTACCTTCTCGGCATGGAGCAGATGCGCAGGACTCTGACGTCCGAGGACGTCGTGGCGAAGATCCGCAGCGATGTCGCCGAAGGTGTGTACCAGCCGGGTGATCAGCTGCCCACCCCCGACAGCCTCGCCCGGGAGCTGGGCAAGCTCACCAAGACGGTCGACTCCGCGTACCGGCAGCTGATCGAGCAAGGGGTGCTGGTGGAGGGCCTGCTCGAGCCGGGCGTCTTCGTGGCCGATCCGGAGATGGACCCCGGTATCCGCAGCGTCGTGCAGGCGGTGCGCAGGCTGCAGCTCCAGGTCGAGCGGCTCGACAAGGGTCTTGGCGAGCTCACCGAGCGCGTGGGACACGTGGAGCGCAGCCTGCGCGAGGTCGACCGCGAGCGCGGGGGTGGACACGGATTCCAGTACTGATCCGACCGGCTTGGCGTCATGCGAGCTGAGCGCGAGCCTTTGACCGCGCTCCGGGCGCCCTGCCCGACGTCCGTCACGAACGCGCCGGCAGACGAGGAGGCGGTCATGCCGGCGGCGACCAGGCAGAATCAGCGGATGGTCATGTTGGATGGGGTTGCGCACCGAGTCGCCGACGGACAAACCGTTGAGTTCCGTCCCACCGGCTCTTCGATGGTTCCCTTGATACGCAGCCGGCAGCTGGTTGTTGTCGGACCGGCCGATCCGGCGAAGCTGGAGGTCGGCGACATCGTTCTCGCCCGTGTTGCCGGCACCGTGTACCTGCATCTCGTTTCGGCAGTGGACAGGCCGAGGAAACGGGTGCAGATCAGCAACAATCGTGGACGCGTGAACGGTTGGACGAACCACGACCGGGTCTACGGTGTCTGTCTGGCCGTCGACGGTGTCCGCCGGCCAGGTGCTCAGAACAAGCTCCTCGGGACCGGGACCGGGATCAAGGCCACTCCTCTTGGCGCGGCGCGGCTGGAGCTGCTGCCACTCCGCGTGGAGCATGCCGACGAGATGGCCGTCGCACTGTCAGACGCTTCCTTGCACACCTTCATCGGCGGCACTCCGGCCATGGAACAGGAACTGCGCGTCCGCTACGAACGGATGGTGACCGGTTCTCCCGACCCAGCGGTTTCCTGGTGCAACTGGGTGCTCCGGCTGCGTGACGAGGCACGTCTGGTGGGCACGGTCCAGGCGACGATCGGTCCCTCGGGGGAGGGCACGGAAGCCGAGATCGCCTGGGTCGTCGGAGTGCCGTGGCAGCGGAGGGGATTCGCAACGGAAGCGGCGCAGAGGCTCGTTGTCTGGCTCGAGCAGCTACCTGTTCAGTCCCTCGTCGCCCATATCCATCCGGACCATCAGGCGTCGGCTTCCATCGCCTCCGCCATCGGCCTGTCACCGACAGGCCAATGGCAGGACGGCGAGGTCAGGTGGGAACGGGCGGTGACGGTGCGCCCTCGAAGGCGGGACGAGGGGCATCCGTGAGCCTCCCGGCCCGGAACACCTCGCTCAGGCACTGCCGGTGGTGAGGCCTGGTACCGGCCGGCGACGCCTGGACCGCTCAGCGCGCCGCCGCCGATTGCAGGACGGGCTCGTCCATGGCCGGGGCCGGGGTCGCGTCCGGGGCCGGGGTCGCGTCCGTGGTGGACGGCTTGCGCAGCAGCAGCAGTGCTGCATCGTCGTGGAGGCTGCCGCCCACATGGGCCAGCAGTTCGTCGGCCAGAGCGGCCAACGTGCGGGACGGCTCGTCCGAGGCGTGCCGCGCCACCCCCTCGATCAGGGGGAAGAACTCCCGGCGTTCGTTGCGTGCCTCGGTGACCCCGTCGGTGTAGAGCAGGAGCTGGTCGTCGTCGGTGAACGGCAGTACCTGAAGGCTCGGCGTCTCGCCGGTGAGGGCGCCCAGCCCCAGAGGCGGAGCGGAGCGGGCGGGTTCCACAGCCGTGACGGTGGAGTCCCGGACCAGGAGCGGCGGGGCGTGCCCGCAGTTGACCACCTCCATGTACCCCGACCGGAAGTGGCCCACGACCACGGCGGTGACGAAGTCGTCCGCACCGAGGTTCCGTGACAGGCTCCGCTCGATCCGGGCGACGACGTCCAGGAGGTCCGGCTCGTCGTAGGCGGCCTCGCGGAAGACACCGACGACCAGGGCGGCAGTGCTCACCGCGGGCAGCCCCTTGCCGCGCACATCGCCGACGATCATCCTGACCCCGTACGGAGTGGGCAACAAGGCGTAGAGGTCCCCGCCGATCCGGGCCTCCGCCGCGGCGGCGTTGTAACGCACGGCCACCTGGAACTGGCCGACGGTGGCGGGCACCGGCTTGAGGAGCGCGTGCTGAGCGGCCTCGGCCACGGAGCGGACGGCGGCCAGGATGCGTTCGCGGCGCCCTCGCAGCGCGCTGGCGAGGCTGCTTGCCAGAGTGACGGCCAGCAGCGCGGACAGTACGATCGCCTGCTCACCCGCCGCTGCGTCACCACGGGTGCCGAGTGCCGTACCCAGCGTCACGGCGAGGACGCCGGTACCGAGCACTCCGCACGGCCGGCAGGTGGCAGCGGCCAGCGCGGGCCCGACGGCCAGCAGCGGCAAGTACGCCATGCCGGCTCCGGTGGCCAGTGCGAGGAACGCGACGGCAGTGACGATCAGAGCGGGCACGCAGACTGCGAGCTGTGAGGCGACGCCCGTCCCGTCCCGGGCCACTGTCCCTTCGGCCGGGGAGGGCGCCGTACGGGCACACGGCCGGATGCGCCCGGAATTCGCGGCCCGCCGTGTCAGGCTCCGCAACCAGGTCGGCCGGCGATCGCGGCGCCCGTCCCCTACCTGGATTGTGTTCCTCAGTGGCAACGGCCTATCCCTCCGCACACTCGAATGTCCGTTTTGGTCAGAAAACACGCATCTGTACCAGTGCGGCAAGGGTGAGATTTTCAGATAGTGAGCGACATGCCTCGCGTCACGCGGCTCGCCGTGGGAATCAGTCGTTCTCGGATCTCGTCGACGCGGTGAAGCTGGTCCGCCCGCAGGGAGACCCCGAGCGAGCCGAGTGTGTTCCCGCGGTACACGGGTACCGCGACGCAGAAAGTGCCGAGGCTGTACTCCTCCAGGTCCATGACGACCGGCTCGGCGGGCTCGCGGTCCAGCAGGCGGAGGAACTCTGCGCGGCGGGTGATGGTGCGGGGCGTGAGATCGGCGAGATCGTGCCGGGACAGGTAGTCGTTGCGCCCCTCCTCGTCCAGCTCACGCAGCACGCACTTGCCCAGCGCCGTGGCGTGCCCGGCGTCCTCGAAACCCACCCACAGGTCGACCCGTGGTGCCCGGGGGCCGTCGACGATCTCGGCGACACGGATCTCCCCTTCCTCGTAGAAGGTCAGGTAGGCGGCGGCCGCCAGTTCGTCACGCAGGGCACCGAGCGTGGGACGGACCCGGCTGAGCACTGCCTGACCGTGGCTTCCGTGATGCAGTGCCTGCACCTTGTCGCCGATGACGAACGCGCCGTCGTCCAATTTGCGCACGTACCCGTCGTGAGCGAGCGTGCGCAGCAGGTGATACGTGGTGGCGAGGGCAAGGCCCGCCTCCCGCGCCAGCTGCTTCGCTGTGGCGCCGCCGTCATGTGCCCCCACGGCTTCCAGCAGTCGGAAGGCCCGCTGTACGGAAGTGATGAGGGTGGGTCCACCTTGAGCACCCATGGTTCAAGGTTGCGCCGGTCGGCCACCCGCAGCAAGGCGTCCAAGCGGTGACGGCGTGGGCACTTCGGGCTCGTGGTCCTGGGGGCCGACGGCGATGTCCCTTGCTGGAGGTTGCTACGAACTCCTGCCCGCGTTGAACACTTCAGGCGTCACTTCCGTATGGAGCTCAGCGCTTCCCCCACAGCCGGCGCACTCACGGCCGACCGGCTATGAAGCATTGGAGTTCCAATGAGACATACAGTTCGACGACGCTCAAGAAGAGGCAGAAGACTGGTCGTTGCCTCGGTCGCGCTGGTGCTGGGCGGGGGTGGTCTCGTCGCGATCACCTCCTACGCCTCAGCCGGCGAAGGCTGGGGCTCCTGGGGCGGCAAGGCCGACGAGCAACAGCAGACCCAGAGCGCCGGTCTTTCGGCGTCCACCATCAAGTGCCCTGAAGTGGCGAACGGGCTCCCCGACGTGCCGGATGCGGCCCGGGCGGAGGTCGACCGCGAACTGGCGACGATGGACAGCCAGATAACGGAGGCTTATCAGCGGTTCGCCGATGAGAAGGAACAGATAGAGCAGGATCCGCAGTTCGTCCAGAACGCGATCCTCGGACCGCTCCAGGACAAGCGGGCCGCGAGCATCGACCGCATAGCCGTCGCCATCGGCCGAGCAGCCGGGCAGCGGCCCCAGGGGCTTGAGGCATTGGCTCCTTGTGCCTTGCAGGCGGATGAGGCGGACAACGCCAACGACGGCCAGGACCAGGGTGACGGTCAGGACCAGGGCCAGGACCAGGGTGACGGTCAGGACCAGGACCAGGACCAGGGTCAGGGTCAGGCGGGCAACGGCCCGGAGGCCGGCGACTTCGTCGACATCGAGTCGGTGCAGCCGAATGTCCAGAACCC
>NZ_JBEXSW010000023.1:0-137445 GCF_040613775.1 Streptomyces sp. NPDC006208
AGCCGGCATCCACCAGCTGCCAGGCCACCCACTCCGCCCACGCCCGGTCCGCCCCCGCATGACTGACGAACACCCGACCGCCCTCGCCGACCAACGCACACCCCCGACGCAGCCCCAGCACCAGACCACCGACACTAGGCCGAACAACCCCACACCCGCCCACACATCACCCAACTCGACGGCTTCGCGAGCGGCGTGGCCGAGGCCGCCTCCAGCCCCTCGATGCCCACGTGCGTCCGTACACCCATCGCCGGCTCCGTGGACCTCGTGCTGATCAGGTCGACCCCGGCCCGGGCCGTCTCGGGGCCGTCCGAGGGTGGACAACGACCACGAGGGCACGGCCGAAGCCGTGCCCTCGTGATGTGTTCGCCCTGCTAGACCCAGGTGTCGAGCCACATCCGGTTGCGCCACTCGTCCAGCGGGATCGTCTGGCCGGTGTAGATCGGATAGAAGTAGATGAAGTTCCACACGATCAGCAGCACCAGCACGCCCGCGCCGATCGCGCCGATCGCCCGGCGGCGTTCGTCCGATCCCGGTGGGCCGAGGATCGCGCCGATCATCATCGCGACCGCCAGACACAGGAACGGCACGAACACGACCGCGTAGAACACGAAGATCGTGCGCTCCTGGTAGTGCAGCCATGGCACCCAGCCCGCCAGGAAGCCGCAGAGGATCGCGCCCGCGCGCCAGTCACGGCGGAACAGCCAGCGCCATAGGACGTAGCACAGGGCGAAGCACGCCGCCCACCACAGCAGGGGGGTGCCCAGTGCCAGCACCTCGCTGGCGCACTTGTCGACCGCGTCCGCCGGGCAGCCCCTCGTGCCCGGCTTCGGGTCCTCGTAGTAGTACGAGACCGGGCGGCCCAGCACCAGCCAGCTCCACGGGTTCGACTCGTAGGTGTGCCCGGAGGTCAGCTTGACGTGGAAGTCGAAGACCTGGGTCTCGTAGTGCCACAGGCTGCGCCACCAGTCCGGGAACAGCCAGCTCCAGCTGCTGTCCTGACCGGCTCCCTTGGTCGCCCAGTCCCGGTGGTACCCCTTGTCCGTGACGATCCAGCCCGTCCAGGTCGCGATGTACGTGGCGATCGCGACCGGCACCGTGGAGACGAACGCCGGCAGCAGATCCTTCTTCAGGACCGCCACATACGGGCGTACCGCGCCCGCTGTGCGGCGAGAGCCGACGTCCCAGAGCACGCTCATCACACAGAACGCGGCCATCACGTACAGGCCGTTCCACTTGGTGCCCGCGGCCAGGCCCAGCAGCACACCGGTCGCGAGCCGCCACGGTCGCCAGCCCAGCCGCAGGGTCTCCGCGACCGTCGCATCGGGCCGCAGCACGCCGTCCGCATCCACGGGCAGTGCCGCGGCGAGCCTGCGCCGCGACAGGTCCCGGTCCAGGAGCAGCGCCCCGAACGCCGCCAGCACGAAGAACATCAGCACCAGGTCGAGCAGTGCGGTGCGGCTCATCACGAAGTGCAGACCGTCCACCGCCATCAGCAGCCCGGCGAGGCAGCCGAGGAACGTGGAGCGGAACAGCCGCCGCCCGATCCGGCAGAGCATCAGCACCGACAGCGTGCCGAGCAGGGCGACCATGAAACGCCAGCCGAACGGCGTGAAGTCGAACATCTTCTCGCCGAGGCCGATGACCCACTTGCCGACCGGCGGATGCACCACATAGCCGGGATCGGTGGGGATCGCGATGTCCGCCCCGCCCGGTTCCAGGATCTTCTTGTCGATGTCCTTGGGCCAGCTGCCCTCGTACCCCTGGTTGATCAGCGCCCAGGCGTCCTTGGCGTAGTACGTCTCGTCGAATATCACCGCATGCGGCTTGCCGAGGTTCCAGAACCGCAGCACGCCCGCGAGCAGGGCGACCAGCACCGGGCCGACCCAGGAGAAGATCCGCAGCAGCGGGTCCGCATCCCCGGGACGGATGCCGAACACCGGCCACAGCCGGTCGGAGGGGCGCGTGTACGGCGGTACGAGGCGCTCACGCAGCCCGATCACGGGCCGGGGCGCATAGCCGAATCTGCGCAGCCGCTGCTCCCAGCCGGGCGGCTGCGGGGCGGCGTCCTTGCCCTGAAGGGTCTGAGGCGCGGTACTGGTCACCGCGCCATCGTAGGGAACACGGCTGTGCGAGTCGTGCGTCCGGTCCTGGGAGGATGGCCTTTGTGACAGGAACGCTGGTACTCGCAGGGACGCCCATCGGCGATGTGGCGGACGCGCCGCCCCGGCTCGCCGCCGAGCTGGAGGGCGCCGACATCGTCGCCGCCGAGGACACCCGCCGGCTGCGCCGGCTCACCCAGGCCCTCGGTGTGCACACGCGCGGGCGCGTCGTGTCGTACTTCGAGGGCAACGAGGCCGCCCGTACGCCCGAGCTGGTCGAGGCGCTGGCCGGCGGGGCCCGGGTGCTGCTCGTCACCGACGCGGGCATGCCGTCGGTGTCCGACCCCGGATACCGGCTGGTGGCCGCCGCGGTCGAGAAGGACATCAAGGTCACCGCGGTGCCCGGCCCGTCCGCCGTGCTGACCGCGCTCGCCCTGTCCGGTCTCCCGGTGGACCGCTTCTGCTTCGAGGGCTTCCTGCCGCGAAAGGCGGGGGAGCGGCTCGGCCGGCTGCGTGAGGTCGCCGGCGAGCGGCGCACGCTCGTCTACTTCGAGGCCCCTCACCGACTGGACGACACCCTCACCGCAATGGCCGAAGTGTTCGGTCCCGAGCGCCGCGCGGCCGTGTGCCGCGAGCTCACCAAGACATACGAGGAGGTCAGGCGCGGTGGCCTTGGCGAACTCGCCGCCTGGGCCGCCGAGGGTGTGCGGGGCGAGATCACCGTCGTCGTCGAGGGTGCGCCGGCCGCGGGTCCCGCCGAACTCGACGCCGCTGAGCTGGTGCGCAGGGTGCAGGTGCGGGAGGAGGCGGGGGAGCGGCGCAAGGAGGCCATCGCGGCCGTCGCCGCCGAGGCGGGACTGCCCAAACGTGAGGTGTTCGATGCGGTCGTTGCGGCAAAGAACGCGGCTCGACCGGCCTCCACGGACGGCAAAGGACTATCGTAAAAGGCAAAGCCCAGACCGCCTCCCGGCCTTTTCTGCATGGGAACGCCCAAGACCGCCCCATTAATCGACATCCCCTGATGCGCTCCCGCCGGAACAGGCGTCCACTGGTCGGTGGAAAGGAGCTGGCATGAGTGAGGTCGCAGGCACCGCCAAGGTCCACGAGGCGTATGCCTTTGCTTGTATGCGATGCGGGCACGGTTGGGAACAGTCCTACGAGATCGAGCACCACGTCGACGGCGCAGGCCAGGAGTTCATCGTCTACAAGGCGGGTGGCGAGCGAGTGCCGTCCCCGCTGTCCAGCCCGACCTGTCTCAACTGCGGCGGGCATGTCGTACGGATCATGCGGGCCGGTCAGGTCTCCTCGGTACTCGATCAGATGGCGAACGCGGGCCGGGCCAAGCATCCCGTCCCCGTGGCCGGACCGGCCGAGGGCACAAGTGCGGCCGAGTCGGTCGAAGGCAGGGCTGCGCCGCGGGCGGAGGGCCACCACTGGCACCTCTCCGATCTTCTGCACCCCTTCCACCACCGCAAGTGAGAAGCAGGGCGCGGGCCTCGTAGGATCGCGCCCATGAGTTCGAAGTCCGCCCCGCCGCCGCTGCCCGAACCCCTCGGCGTAGAGGTCGCCGATTCGCACACCCACCTGGACATGCAGGAGGGCACCGTCGAGGAGGCGCTGGCCAGGGCCGCCGCGGTCGGCGTGACCACGGTCGTCCAGGTGGGCTGCGACCTCAAGGGATCCCGCTGGGCGGCCGAGACCGCCGCCCGGCACCCGGGCGTGCACGCCGCGGTCGCGCTGCACCCGAACGAAGCGCCGCGCATCGTGCTCGGTGACCCTGGGGCCACCTCCCAGCCCCCTGGGGCCGGGGGAGGGCGGTCGCGCCAGGGCGCACGGCAGGCCGGCGGCGATGCCGCGCTCGACGACGCGCTCGCCGAGATCGACCGGCTGGCCGCCCTCGACGAGGTCAAGGCGGTCGGCGAGACGGGCCTGGACCGATTCCGTACGGGGCCCGACGGCATGGCCGCGCAGGAACGGTCGTTCCGGGCGCACATCGAGATCGCCAAGCGGCACGACAAGGCGCTCGTCATCCACGACCGTGAGGCGCACGCGGATGTGCTGCGCATCCTCGCCGAGGAAGGCGCGCCGGAGCGCACCGTTTTCCACTGCTATTCCGGCGACGCGGAAATGGCCGAAGTGTGTGCCGCCGCGGGTTACTTCATGTCCTTCGCCGGCAACGTGACCTTCAAGAACGCCCAGCCGCTGCGCGACGCCCTCGCCGTCGCGCCCGCCGAACTCGTACTCGTCGAGACGGACGCGCCCTTTCTCACCCCGGCGCCGTACCGCGGACGGCCCAACGCGCCGTATCTGATCCCGGTCACGCTGCGCGCGATGGCGGCCGTGAAGGGGCTGGACGAGGACACGCTGGCCGCGGCGATCGCCGCGAACTCGGCGCGCGCCTTCGGGTACTGACCCGGACTCGACCCCACGTTCGCAACGCTGGGTGTCCGCGTCGCTTTGGAGAGTGACGATCGCTCCGCTACTGTCCCGGTGCCAATGGCTGACCGGACCCTACGGAGCGTCGTGAGCAATGCACAGGGCAGTCACCGTGCCGCACGCGGCGGGCGCCGCGCCGCAGGCAGGGCCGAGCCGCCGCCGCCTCCGCCACCCGGGCCGCGCGCGTCGTCGGCGCCGTACGACAGTGCTTACGCGCCCACGGCCGTCGATGCCCGCCGGGCCGTTGCCCACGCGCCCACCGCCGTCGATGCCCGCCTCGCCGTTGCCCACGCGCCCACCGCGCCGTACCTCGATCTGAGGGACCAGCCGTCCCTGCCACGCCAGAGCGCCCCTGTCGCCGACCCGCCCGCCGGAGGCCGGGCCCAGGCCCGCAGGGCCGCCAGGCGCCGCCGCACCGGCGAGCGCCCCGACGCGCTGCGCCGACTCGTCCCGCAGGCGCTCGTCGTCGCCTTTCTCGCCGGCGGCACCACCGCGTTCGTCGCCGCCGACAAGGCCGTACGGCTCACCGTCGACGGCGTGCCGCGCACCCTGCACACCTTCGCCGACGACGTACAGGAACTCCTCGACGAGGAAGGCGTGGACGTCGGCGCGCACGACCTCGTCGCCCCGGCCCCCGGCGAGGACCTCGCCAGCGGCGACGAGGTCGTCGTCCGCCACGGCAGGCCCCTGGTGCTCACCCTGGACGGGCACCGCCGCCAGGTGTGGACCACCGCCCCGGACGTCGACGGCGCCCTGCGCCAGCTCGGCGTGCGCGCGGAAGGCGCGTATCTGTCGGCCTCCCGCTCCGTGACGATTTCCCGCACCGGCCTCGCCCTGCACGTCCGCACCGAGCGCACCGTCACCTTCCTCGCCGACGGACGCGAGCGCACGCTGCGCACCAACGCGGCCACGGTGCGCGAGGCGCTCCGCGAGGCGGGCATCGAACTGCGCGGCCAGGACACCACGTCCGTACCACCCGCCGGCTTCCCGCACGACGGCCAGACCATCACGGTCACGCGGATCAGCAGCTCCCGGCAGGTGCGCGAGGAACCCATCGCCTATGCCGTGCGGCGGACCGAGGACGCCACGCTGTTCGCCGGCACCGAGGTCGTCGTACGGCAGGGCAAGGCCGGAGCACGCCGGGTCACGTACGCCCTGCGGACCGTCGACGGCGTACCGCAGCAGCCGAGGAAGATCGACGACGAGGTGGTGCGCGAGCCCGTCACCGAGGTGGTCAGGGTCGGCACCCGGTCGCTGCCGTCGTCGGTCGAGGGCGCCGACGGCCTGAACTGGAGCGCCCTCGCACAGTGCGAGTCGGGCGGCCGGCCCGATGCGGTCGACCCGTCCGGGAGCCACGGCGGGCTGTACCAGTTCGACATCGGTACCTGGCGCAGCCTCGGCGGAACCGGGCGGCCGCAGGACGCACCCGCCGAGGAACAGACGTACCGGGCCAAGAAGCTCTATGTGCAGCGGGGGGCGAGTCCGTGGCCGCACTGCGGCCGTAGGCTGTATCGGTGAGCACCACTGATCCCGACGCACTCCTCGGCCCCGCCGACATCCGCGAACTGGCCGCCTCGCTGGGCGTACGCCCCACCAAGCAGCGCGGCCAGAACTTCGTCATCGACGCCAACACGGTCCGCCGGATCGTGCGCACGGCCGAGGTCAAGCCCGACGACGTCGTGGTCGAGGTCGGTCCCGGACTCGGCTCGCTGACCCTGGCGCTGCTCGAGGCGGCCGACCGGGTCGTCGCCGTCGAGATCGACGACGTGCTGGCGGCAGCGCTGCCGACGACCATCGCGACGCGCATGCCGGAACGGGCCCCGCACTTCTCTCTCGTCCACACGGACGCGATGCACGTCCAGGAGCTGCCCGGCCCGCCGCCGACCGCGCTGGTCGCGAACCTGCCCTACAACGTCGCGGTGCCGGTGCTGCTCCACATGCTGGACCGCTTCCCGACGATCGAGCGCACTCTGGTCATGGTCCAGTCGGAGGTCGCCGACCGGCTCGCGGCGCAGCCCGGGAACAAGGTGTACGGAGTCCCCTCGGTGAAGGCCAACTGGTACACCGATGTGAAGCGGGCGGGCGCGATCGGCCGCAACGTCTTCTGGCCGGCCCCCAACGTCGACTCGGGCCTGGTCTCGCTGGTGCGCCGCCCCGAACCGGTGCCGACGACCGCCTCCAAGGCAGAGGTCTTCGCGGTCGTCGACGCGGCGTTCGCACAGCGCCGCAAGACCCTGCGTGCGGCACTGGCCGGGTGGGCGGGATCACCGGCCGCGGCGGAGACGGCACTGGTCGCGGCGGGAATCTCGCCGCAGGCGCGCGGGGAGTCGCTGACGGTGGAGGAGTTCGCGCGGATCGCGGAGGCGAAGAACGCGGAGGCGAAGAACGCGGAGGCCGAGAAGTGAGCGTGACCGTACGAGTGCCGGCGAAGGTCAATGTGCAGCTGGCGGTCGGCGGGGCACGCCCCGACGGCTTTCACGACCTCGCCAACGTGTTCCTCGCCGTCGGGCTGTACGACGAGGTGACGGTGCGCCCGGCGCCGTCACTGACGATCACCTGCGCGGGGCCGGACGCGGACCAGGTACCGCTGGACCGTACGAACCTGGCCGCGCGGGCAGCGGAACTGCTCGCAGCCCGGCACGGCATCTCGCCCGACGTGCACATCCACATCGACAAGGACATCCCGGTCGCCGGTGGCATGGCCGGCGGCAGCGCGGACGGCGCCGGTGCGCTGCTCGCCTGCGACGCGCTGTGGGGCCTCGGCTCGTCCCGGGACGAACTTCTCGCCATCTGCGCCCAGTTGGGCAGCGATGTGCCGTTCAGCCTGGTGGGCGGTGCGGCCCTGGGCACCGGCCGCGGCGAGCAGCTGACCGAGCTCACCGTCGGCGGGGCGTTCCACTGGGTCTTCGCGGTGGCGGACGGCGGCCTGTCGACCCCCGCGGTGTACGCCGAGTTCGACCGCCTCAACGAGGGCGCCGCGGTCCCGCCCCCGGTGGCTTCGCCCGCACTCCTTGACGCCCTCGCCACGGGCGACGCGGCCTCCCTGGCCGCCTCGCTGTCGAACGACCTCCAGCCCGCCGCCCTGTCCCTGCGCCCGTCGCTGGCGGCCACGCTCTCGACGGGCACCTCCGCCGGGGCCCTGGCAGCCCTGGTCTCGGGCTCGGGCCCGACAACGGCGTTCCTGACCAAGGACGAGGACTCGGCCGAGTCGGTGGCCGCGGCGCTGATGGCTTCCGGTACGTGCCGCACGGCGCGGGTGGCGCGGGCGGCGGCTGCGGGCGCGAGCGTTGTGACGGCCTGATTTCCCCCACCCGGCCCCTTCCGGAACCGGGGGCGGCTTCTCCCCCTACGCCCTGGCGGGCGTGGGGGCCGGACCCCGGTGCCTCGAACGCCGGCTGGGCCGATTTTCAGTCCGTCCGGGGATCCTCCCGGACGCAGGCATGCTCCGCGCAGCGGGACCCGCACGCACGCGTACTCAGAGCGCAATTGAGTACCAGCACCCTCCCTGCGGCCGGGCTCTCCGCGGGACCGTACCCCCATGGGATCAAGCGTTCGTGAGCTCGCCGCCGCCACCCCGGGTAAGCGGGACCGGTACATCGACCTGTTGCGGGTCGCCTCGCTCGGGACCGTGGTGTTCGGGCACTGGCTGATGGCCGCAGTCACCGGGGACGGGGTCGGCAACCTGCTCGCCGTCGTGCCCGAGCTGCAGGTGCTCACCTGGGGGCTCCAGATCATGCCCGTCTTCTTCTTCGTCGGCGGTTTCTCGCACGCCCTCTCCTGCCGGTCCCTGCTCCGCAAGCAGCCCGCCGGATCCGTGTACGCCGCCTTCCTGCGGGCCCGGCTGCAGCGGCTGCTGCGGCCCACCATGGTGTTCATCCTCGTCTGGGGGAGCGCCGCACTCGTCGTGCAACTGCTCGGCGGTGACGCGGGGTTGACGGGCGTCGCGCTGCGGCTCGTCGCGCAGCCGCTGTGGTTCATCGGGATCTATCTCGCCATGGTCGCCTTCACGCCGCCGCTGCTGAAACTGCACGAGCGCCACGGATGGGGAGCCTTCGGCGCGCTCGTCGCGGGGGCCGTACTCGTGGACGGGCTGAGGTTCGTACTCGACGTTCCGTTCGTCGAGTTCCTCAACTTCGCCTTTGTCTGGCTCGCGGTTCACCAGCTCGGCTTCCTGCGCGCCGACGGCCGGATACGGGTCCCCGGCGCCCTGGCCGCCGCCGGTCTCGCCGGCGCAGCCGTGCTCGTCGCCCTCGGGCCGTACCCGCTGTCCATGGTCGGGATGCCCGGCGAGAAGGTCTCGAACATGGCCCCGCCCACGCTCGCCCTGCTCTGCCACGGGCTGTGGCTGGTCGGCGCGGTGGAGCTGCTGAAGGGACCGGGAACGCGGCTGGTCCAGCGCGGACGCGTCTGGCGGGGCGTGGTCGCCGCCAACGGCGTCGCCATGACCGCGTTCCTGTGGCACCTGACCGCCATGCTCGGCGTGTACGGCGCGATGCTCGCGCTCGGCATCGCGCTCCCCGAGCCCGCCACCGCAGCCTGGTGGGGGCAGGTCCCCTTCCGGATCGCCGTGGCGATCGCGCTGACCCTCGTCCTCGTCGCCGCCTTCCGCACCTTCGAGCGGCCCGCCCCGGCGGCCCCGGGCTCCGGCTCCGGCGGGCCGGTCGCCGCGCTGGGGATCACGCTCTGCCTTCTCGGCGTCCTCGGGCTGTCGATGGTCGGCTTCGGCGGGATGCTGGAGGGGAAGAGCGCGATGCTCGTCGCCGTGCGCGTCACCGCACCCGCCGCCGTCGCCATGGCGCTGGCCGGCTGGCTCCTGGTGGAACGGGCGGGGCGGGCACCTCGCGCCTGACAAGTAGGCTGGAGGATCGATCGATCCCCTCATCTGGAGCGTTGATGGCCGTCAATCTGGTCAATGTCGAGGCAGTCAGCAAGGTGTACGGCACCCGTGCCCTGCTCGACGGAGTCTCCCTCGGCGTCTCCGAGGGGGACCGCATCGGCATCGTCGGCCGCAACGGCGACGGGAAGACCACTCTCATCCGGATGCTCGCCAAGCTGGAGGAGCCCGACACGGGCCGGGTCACCCAGAGTGGCGGGCTGCGGCTCGGTGTACTCACCCAGCACGACTCCCTCGACCCCGAGGCCACCATCCGGCACGAGGTGATCGGCGACCTCGCCGATCACGAGTGGGCCGGCAACGCCAAGATCCGTGATGTGCTGACCGGCCTGTTCGACGGGCTCGACCTGTCCGGGTTCCCGCAGGGACTCGACACCGTCATCGGTCCGCTCTCCGGCGGAGAGCGCCGTCGTATCGCGCTCGCCAAGCTGCTCATCGCCGAGCAGGACCTGATCGTCCTGGACGAGCCCACCAACCACCTCGACGTGGAGGGCATCGCCTGGCTGGCGAGGCATCTGCAGAACCGGCGCTCGGCGCTGGTCTGTGTCACCCACGACCGCTGGTTCCTCGACCAGGTCTGCACGCGCATGTGGGACGTGCAGCGCGGTTCGGTGTTCGAGTACGAGGGCGGGTACTCCGACTACGTGTTCGCCCGGGCCGAGCGGGAGCGGATCGCCGCGACCGAGGAGGCCAAGCGGCAGAACCTGATGCGCAAGGAGCTGGCCTGGCTGCGGCGCGGCGCCCCCGCCCGTACCTCCAAGCCGCGTTACCGCATCGAGGCCGCCAACGAGCTGATCGCCGATGTGCCGCCGCCGCGCGACACCAGCGAGCTGATGAAGTTCGCCGGCGCCCGGCTCGGCAAGACCGTCTTCGACCTGGAGAACGTCACCGTCCAGGCCGGCCCCAAGGTGCTGCTGAAGCATCTGACCTGGCAGCTCGGCCCCGGCGACCGTATCGGTCTGGTCGGCGTCAACGGCGCGGGCAAGACGTCGCTGCTGCGCACACTGGCGGACGCGGCGCGTACCGAGGGCGAGGCGCAGCCCGTGGCCGGCAAGGTCGCCGTCGGAAAGACCGTCAGGCTGGCGTATCTGTCGCAGGACGTCACCGAACTGCCGTCCACGCTGCGCGTGCTGGAAGCCGTCCAGCAGATCCGCGACCGCGTCGACCTCGGCAAGGGCCGCGAGATGACCGCGGGCCAGCTGTGCGAGCAGTTCGGTTTCGGCAAGGAGAAGCAGTGGACGCCCGTCGGTGACCTGTCCGGTGGCGAGCGGCGCCGGCTGCAACTGCTGCGGCTGCTGATGGGTGAGCCGAACGTGCTGTTCCTCGACGAGCCCACCAACGACCTCGACATCGAGACCCTGACCCAGCTGGAGGACCTGCTCGACGGCTGGCCCGGCTCGATGGTCGTCATCTCCCACGACCGGTTCTTCATCGAGCGGACGACGGACCGTACGTTCGCGCTGCTCGGTGACGGGGCCCTGCGGATGCTGCCGCGCGGCATCGACGAGTATCTGGAGCGCCGGGCGCGGATCGTCGAGGCGTCGGCCCCGACCCCGCCGCCCGCGTCCGCCGCCGCCAAGGAGAAGTCGTCCGGGGACGTCCGGGCGGCTAAGAAGGAACTGCAGCGCATCGAGCGGCAGCTGGACAAAGTCTCCGAGAGGGAGAGCAAGCTGCACGCTCAAATCGCCGATAACGCCACGGATTTCGAGAAGGTGGCGAAATTGGACGCAGAGCTTCGCGACCTTGCGAGGGAACGCGAGGAGTTGGAGATGCGCTGGCTCGAACTCGCCGAGGACGCATGACCGGCACCCGCCGGAACTGACCCGTAAAGAAGGCGTGCAGAGCGCGTAACGACAGCATCACGGGCCGGTCCTCCCTTGGGAACAGGGAAGGACCGAGCCCGCTGTGCGTTGGTGGCGAGTGATACAAAGAAGGCCCGCGCGACTGTCGTAGACACAACAGAATCCATGTCCGATTCACTCCTTTCCGGGGCAACGAGCCATCCGGAACAGCGTGGGAGGCAGGCCGGGCAGCAGAGCGCACACAGGGGGAATCGCTGATGAGTCAGCCGCCAAGCCAACAGCCGCCGCAGGGGGGCTTCGGGGCACCTCAGGACCCGCAGGGGACCCCTCAGCCGCCTGCCCAGCCCCCGCAGATGCCGCCGGCCCCGCAAGGGCCGCCGCCCGGCGCGCCGTCGGCGGCACCTGGTTACGGCTACCCGCAGCAGCCGCCCGCGCAGCCGGGGTACGGCTACCCCCAGCAGCCCCCCGCACAGCCCGGTTACGGCTACCCGCAGCAGCCTCCCGGCCCGTACGGCCAGCAGCCGGGGCCGTACAACCAGTCCGGGCCGTACGGCGGTTATCCGACACAGCCCCACTACCCCGGCACGCCCACCCCGCCGGCCGGCGGTGGCGGAGGCTTCTTCAAGGGGAAGACCGGTGTCATCGTCGCCGCGTCAGCGGTCGCGCTGCTGCTGATCGGCGGCGGTTCCTACCTGGTGCTGAGCGGTGACGAGAAGGACGACAAGCCGGCCGTCAGCAAGTCCAGCGACGATCCCGGGCCGACCGGCTCGGAGAGTGTCGACCAGGGCGACGGCAACGGCACCGGCCGCGGCGGCGACGACGAGGACCTGAACGCCGGCCGCAAGGACGGCGAGGCCAAGGCCCTGTTCCTGACGAAGAACGACGTCGACCTGCCGGCCAGAGGCGCCGACGTGTTCGGCCCCTGGGTGGTCGGCGACACCGTTGCCAAGGCGATGTACCGCGAGGTCGTGGGCTATTCGGTCACCGACGGCTCGAAGAAGTGGACCGTCAAGCTCCCCACCGACGTGTGCTCCGCGCCCGCGCAGATCTCGGCCGACGGCAAGGTCGTCGTGGGCGTCAAGGACGGTCTCACCGAGAAGTCCAAGTGCCTCGAGCTGCAGATGATCGACCTCAAGACCGGCAAGGCCGGGTGGAAGAAGCCGATTCCCAAGTCCTCGGGCGTCTTCGACTCACTCTCCGACTTCACGCTGGCGATCAGCGGGAACACCGTCGGCATCGCCGGCACCAACAACTCGTACGGCTTCTCGCTGACCGACGGCAAGCAGCTCTTCGGCAAGCCGGGCGGTGAGTGCAAGCCCTTCGCCTTCGCCGGCGGCCCGAAGCTGCTGGCCGCCGCGAGCTGCCCCACCAAGGACTACGACAAGCCCAACCACCAGCTCCAGGAGATCGATCCGGCCACCGGCAGGGCCAAGTGGACATACCGGACCCCTGCCGGCTGGTCGATCGACAAGGTCTACTCCGCGAGCCCGCTGGTCGTCTCCCTGACCCAGCGTGAGCCGAAGAAGTGGTCGGTCATCGCGCTCACCGACAACGGCAAGCCGCGCTCGCAGATCAAGGCGGACGCCAAGGACAAGTTCGCTCCGCGCTGCGGCGGTTCGTTCGTGATCTTCGGCCAGAACCTGGAGGGCTGCACCGGCGTCGCCGCGGACGCGTCCACGTTCTACATGGCGACGGAGACCGGTTACGGAACCGCCAACGAGGTCATCGCCTTCAGTCTCGACACCGGTAAGGCCAAGTGGCGGGCGCCCGCCGGCGGAGAGCGCCGGATGACGCCGCTGCGCATGGAGAACGGCAGCGTTCTCGTCTACCTGGACGCCACGTACGACAAGGGCGGCGCGGTCGCCACGATCGCGCCGGGCGGCGGTGCGCCGAAGGTGCTGCTGCAGCACCCGGCCTCGACGGCGGACATCGAGAACTCCTTCTACTCCCCGAAGACCGTGTACGCCGACGGCCGGTTCTTCATCGCCAGCGGGCGGGTGAGCGCGACCAACGACACGGAGGAGAAGGAGACGAAGACGATGATCGCCTTCGGCCCGTGACCGCGCCCTTCCGCAGTCCCCGAATCCGTCTGTCTTCGTCTCCAGAGGTAAGCACTTCATGACCCAGCCCCCGCCGCCGAGCCTGCCGCCGGTCCCGCCGATACCCCCGGGTCCGCCTCAGACGCCGCCGCCCGCGGCGCCTCCCGCGGCCCCGGGTCACGGGTATCCGCAGCAACCCGCCGCCCAGCCGGGCCAGGGACACGGGCAGGCCCCCGGCCCTGCGGGCCCCTACGGTCAGCAGCCGGGGCAGCCGGGACCGTACGGTGCTCCCGGCCCGTACGGCCAGCAGCCCGGCCCGTACGGTCAGCAGCCCGGCCCGTACGGCGGTCATCCGGCGCAGCAGCCTTACGCCGGGACGCCCAACCCGCCGGCCGGTGGCGGCAGCGGCCGGAACTTCTTCAAGGGGAAGACCGGTGTCATCGTCGCCGCGGCCGCGGCCGCGCTGCTGCTCGTCGCCGGGGGCACGTATCTCGTGCTGAGCGGTGACGAGAAGGACGGCAAGCCGAGCGCGAGCAAGCCCAAGGACGATCCGAAGGCCGGCGGGTCGGAGTCCGTGGACAAGGGCGACGGCTCCGGAACCGGCGGCGGCGAGGACGACGACCTGAACGCCGGCCGCAAGGACGGCGAGGCCAGGGTCCTCTTCCACCTGCAGAACGAGACCGACCTGCCGCGCAGCGGCGCGCAGTTCTTCGGTCCCTGGACGGTCGGCGACACCGTCGTCACGGCGGTGCACCGCGAGGTCACCGGCTACTCGGTGGCCGACGGCAGCAAGAAGTGGAGCGTGAAGCTCGCCACGACCGCCTGCATGGCGGCGCCGCACGTGTCGTCCGACGGAAAGATCGTCCTCGGTGTGTACGACGGCACGAACGACGACGACGCCGACTGCCGCGACATCCAGGTGATCGATGCGAAGAACGGCAAGACGTCCTGGAAGAAGCCCATCCCCAAGCGCAACGGGTTCGCCGGGCTGACGGACTACACCTTCTCCATGAGCGGGAGCACGGTCACCGTCGCGGGTCTGAACAACTCCTACGGTTTCCGGGCGAGCGACGGCAAGCAGCTCTTCGGCCCGCCGACCGGTGACTGCGTGCCGTACTCGTACGCCGGCGGCGCCAAGCTGATCGCCGCCGCGAGCTGCCGTGTTCCTTACGGCGAGCCGGCCAAGCAGGAGATCCACGGGGTCGATCCGGCCACCGGCAAGGCCAAGTGGAAGTACGCGCTCAAGCGCGGCTGGGAGGTCAACCGGGTCTACTCGGTCGACCCGCTCGTGGTCTCGATCCACGAGCGAGACAAATCCGACAAGGTTGTCGGTTGGAGCATCATCGCTCTCACGGACGACGGCAAGCTGCGCTCGCAGATGCAGGGCGGCAAGGACAAGTTCCGTGCGGAATGCCCGACCGACTTCGCCGTCCTCGGCCAGGGCACCGAGGGGTGCACCGGAGTGGCCGCCGACGCGTCCACCTTCTACATGTCCACGGAGCCGACCCAGCTCACCGGCGGCACCAACGCCGTCGTCGCCTTCGACCTGAACACCGGTAAGCCCAAGTGGCGTTCGCCGGCAGGCGCCGAGCGCACGATGATGCCGGTGGGCATGGAGAACGGGAACGTCGTGGTGTACATGGCCGCGTCGTGGGACAAGCCGGGGGCGGTGGCGACGATCGCTCCGGGCGGCGGCGCACCGAAGGTCACGCTGAAGAACCCGGAGTCGACACAGGACATCGAGAGCGGACTCCCCGGTTTGTGGCCGACGTACGCGGACGGCCGGCTCTACATCACCAGCAGCCGCGTCAGCGGACGTGACGACGAGGTGCCGACGGTCATGCTTGCCTTCGGCAAATGAGCGAGCTTGTGAGCAGTCCCGGATCCCCAACTCCCCTTCCCCCGAGGTAAGCACGACATGACGCAGCCACCGCCGCCGCCCAACCAGCCGCCGGGCCCGCCGCCGAACCAGCCCCCGGCCGGGGGTTACGGCGCGCCGCCGCCCCAGCCGCCGCAGAACCCGGCGTACGGCCATCCCCAGGCACCGCAGCCGGGTCAGGGGCCCGGCTACGGCTATCCGCAGACCCCGCCGCCGGCGCCCGCGCAGAACCCGGCGTACGGGTACCCGACGCAGCCCATGCAGCCGCAGCCCGTGCAGCCGCAGCCCGTGCCGCCCCCGTCCGGCGGCAACGGCGGCGGGCTGTTCAACAGGACGCAGTGGCAGATCATCGCCGCCGCGGCCGTCGCCATCGTGCTGATCATCGGCGGCGGCGTGGGGTATTCGGTCGTCAAGGGCGACGACACGAAGAACGAGGCCAAGAACAGCACGGGCGGCACCTCCGGGGGCGCCAAGGACGGACCGGCCGCCGCCGACGGCCCCGGCAAGGAGAAGGCCCCGGCGAAGGTCGCCTCCAAGGTCGCCTTCCAGCTGCCGGAGCCCGACCGCGACGACCTGATGGCCGTCTACGGCTCCTGGGTCACCGACAAGGCCTACGTCAAGCCCGGGGCCAACTCGGTCGTCGGTTACGACGTCGCCAAGGGCACCCCGCTGTGGACCACCGATCTGCCCGGCCAGGTCTGTGGCGGCTCCCGCCATGTCACCGAGGACAACAAGACCGCGATCCTCTTCGAGGCCACCAAGCGCAAGGCGCCCAAGTTCTACGAGAAGTGCACCGAGGTCGGCGTCATCGACCTGAACACCGGCAAGCTGCTGTGGAGCACGTCCGTCAAGGGCGACGGCGACCAGAAGGCGGAGTTCACCGAGGTCACGCTGAGCGGCAACACCGTCGCGGCCGGCGGCGGCCTGCGCGGCGGCGGGGCGTTCAACCTGAAGACCGGTGCGGTGCTCTGGAAGCCCAAGGTGGACGCCCAGCAGTGCCGGGACCTCGGTTACGGCGGCGGGAAGGCGCTGGTCGCGGTCCGCACCTGCGGTGAGTACGGCGACCAGACGACGACGATCCAGCCGCTGAACCCCGACAACGGCACCCCGCTGTCCTCGTTCAAGATGCCGGCCGGTGTCGAAGACGCCCGGATCGTCTCCAGCGATCCGCTGGTCGTCGCCGCCGACGTCGGTGACACGGGAACGTTCGGCATCTCGGACTTCTTCTCGGTCGACGCCAAGACCGGAACGCAGCTGGCCAAGATCTCGGCGCCGGGCGACACGTACGAGGCACGGTGTGCGGCCTCCGACGGTGTCGAGGGCTGCCAGTTCGTGGTGGTCGGCAACGGTCGTCTCTACCTGCCGACGGCGCAGCGCTTCGACGAACGGACCAACGAGATCGTCTCCTTCGACCTTGCGACCGGCAAGGCCACCAGCGGCCGTGCCGACGCGGGCAAGGGATACACGTCGCTCCCGCTGCGCATGGACGGCGGCAACATCATTGCCTACAAGACGGGCCCCTACAACAAGGGTGGCCAGGTCGTGAGCATCAACGGCGCCACGTTCAAGCAGACGGTCCTCATGGAGAACCCGGGCGAGAGGGCGATCCGGGACGTGGAGTCGGGGTTCACGACGAGCGGCTCCGAGTTCCGCTACGCGGCCGGCCGGCTGTTCATCTCCGAGCGGCTTCTCGGCAAGCCCCGTGACGACGACCCGTCGTTCGGCAAGAAGTACCTGGCCGTCGCCTTCAGCACGGCCGACTAGCCCGAAGCAGGGCATGGACGGACCGGGCCGGTGGCCCGGTGGCCCGGTGCCTCGGGGTTCACCCGGGGTACCGGGCCGCTGTCGTCCGCGGCCCGGTACCCGGTGCGTCGGTCGCAAGTGGCCCCGTTTGGTGAAGAATTCGGCATTCTGGGGGGCTTCTGCCGAGTTAGGGGCGCGCCACGTCGAACAAGCGTGTAGCTTTCCGGGGGCTGGGGGGCCGGCTCCAGCCGGGATGGGGGTTGCTCGATGGGCGTGCGGCTCATGGTGGTCGACGAACACAGACTGCTCGCCGAGGCGCTCGCCTCGGCGCTGAAGCTGCGCGGGCACCGGGTGCTCGCCGCGGCCGCGCCTGCCGCCGGGGCGGCGGATCTGGTGGTGGCCCGGGCGCCCGAGGTGTGCCTGCTGGGCACGACAGCACCCGCCGAGCCGGGCGCCTTCGACCCGATCGTGCGGATCAAGCGCGAGCGCCCGCAGGTGGCCGTCGTCGTCCTCGGACCGGTGCCGAGTCCCCGCGGGATAGCCGCGGCCTTCGCGGCGGGAGCATCCGGCTATGTGCGTCACGACGAGCGCATCGAAGGCGTGGAGCGTGCGCTCGTCAAGGCGCGGGCCGGTGAGACGGTGGTGGCGCCGCAGCTGCTCCAGGGTGCATTCGCGGAGCTGCTCAACCCGGCCGCGCAGCCGGACGACGAGGGCCAGCGGCTGCTTCAGCTGCTCACCTCGCGCGAGGTCGAGGTGCTGGTCCGGGTCGCCGAGGGTGAGGACACCCGGCTGATCGCGGCAGGCATGGGGATCGCGCCGAGCACCGCGCGTACGCATGTGCAGCGGGTGCTGATGAAGCTGGGCGTCGGCTCACGGCTGGAGGCGGCCGCGCTGGCGGCGCGTACGGGCCTGCTGGACCGGGCCGCGATCATCCCGTCCCCGGGCCCGGCGGCCGACTGAGGCCGCGCCCCGCCGTCTCCCTGACGTACGACCCGCGGAAAGCAGTCGTGTGCGCATCTGTCCGGAGAACCAGCGAACCGGGCTACCGGCGACCCGCCCGGTGGCGATCTGTCCGTTGACTGGGCTGTTGGCTTGTGATTTGTTGTGCGCGGTTCTGTTGGGTGGGAGTGGTGAGGGAGCTCCGAGTGAAGAAGACCTCGACCCGGCTCGCCGACGGCCGTGAGCTGCTCTATTACGACTCCCGCGACGACGCCGTGCGCGACGCCGTCGACCGCCGACCGCTCGACGCCGTCTCCACCACCGTCGAAATCCGTCACGACCCGCTCCTCGGCGACGCCGTGGCCGTCGCCTCGCACCGCCAGGGCCGTATCCACCACCCGCCCGCCGACGAGTGCCCCCTGTGCCCCTCGCGCGACGGGCGGCTCACCGAGATCCCGGCCGCCGACTACGACGTCGCCGTCTTCGAGAACCGCTTCCCCTCCCTGGCCGGCGGCGCGGGCCGCTGTGAGGTCGTGTGCTTCACCCCCGACCACGACGCCTCGTTCGCCGACCTCAGCGACGAGCAGGCGGCCCTGGTGCTGGAGGTCTGGACCGATCGCACCGCCGAGCTCGCCGTGCTGCCGCACGTGCGGCAGGTGTTCTGCTTCGAGAACCGCGGTGCCGAGATCGGCGTGACGCTCCAGCACCCGCACGGCCAGATCTACGCCTACCCCTTCGTCACCCCGCGCACCGAGCTGATGCTGCGCTCGCTCGCCGCCCACCGGGCAGGCACCGGCCGCAACCTCTTCGACGATCTGGTCGAGCGGGAACGCGAGGACGGTGTCCGGGTGGTGCTGGAGGGCGAGCACTGGATCGCGTTCGTGCCGTATGCCGCGCACTGGCCGTACGAGGTCCACCTTCACCCTCGGCGGCGGGTGCCGGATCTGCTTGCCCTGGACGAGGCGGCGCGCACAGAGTTTCCACAGATCTATCTGGAACTGTTGAGGCGCTTCGACCGGATCTTCGGCCGGAGCGATACGCGAACGCCGTACATCGCCGCCTGGCACCAGGCACCCTTCGCCGGGACGAATGACGTCAACCGGGACGACTTCGCCCTGCATCTCGAGCTTTTCACCATCCGCCGCACTTCCGGCAAGCTGAAGTTCCTCGCGGGTTCCGAGTCCGGTATGAGCGTGTTCATCAATGACGTGCCGCCGGAAGCCGCGGCCGAGCGACTGCGAGAGGTAGCGAGCGAGTGAGCAAGAAGTACCTGGTCACAGGTGGCGCCGGATATGTGGGCAGCGTGGTGGCGCAGCACCTGCTGGAGGCCGGCCACCAGGTGACCGTCCTCGACGACCTCTCCACCGGGTTCCGGGAGGGTGTCCCGGCGGGCGCCCACTTCATCGAGGGCCGCATCCAGGACGCCGCGCGGCATCTCGACCCCGGTTTCGACGCCGTGCTCCACTTCGCGGCGTTCTCCCAGGTCGGCGAGTCGGTCGCCAAGCCGGAGAAGTACTGGGCGAACAACGTCGGCGGCACGATGGACCTGCTCGCCGCCATGCGCTCGGCCGGGGTGCGCACGCTCGTGTTCTCCTCCACCGCGGCCACCTACGGCGAGCCGCGGTCCACGCACATCACCGAGTCCGACCCGACCGCCCCCACCAGCCCGTACGGCGCCTCCAAGCTCGCCGTCGACCACATGATCAGCGGCGAGGCGGCGGCCCACGGTCTCGCGGCGGTCTCGCTGCGGTACTTCAACGTGGCGGGCGCCTACGGCAGTTGCGGGGAGCGCCACGACCCCGAGTCGCACCTCATCCCGCTCGTCCTGCAGGTCGCCCTCGGCAGGCGCGAGTCCATCTCGGTCTACGGGGACGACTATCCGACCCCCGACGGCACCTGCGTCCGCGACTACATCCATGTCGCCGACCTCGCCGAGGCTCATCTGCTCGCCCTGGACGCCGCCCGTGCCGGTGAGCACCTGATCTGCAACCTCGGCAACGGCAACGGCTTCTCGGTGCGCGAAGTCATCGAGACCGTGCGCAAGGTCACCGGCCACCCGGTGCCCGAGGTCACGGCTCCGCGCCGGGGCGGCGACCCGGCGGTCCTGGTCGCCTCGGCCACCGCGGCCCAGGAGCGCCTGGGCTGGCGGCCGAGCCGTTCGGACCTCGCCGGCATCGTGTCGGACGCCTGGGCCTTCGCCCGCGGGAGGGAGAACGGGTCATGAGCGACGGTGTGTGGGCAGCGCCCGGAAGGGTGAATCTGATCGGTGAACACACCGACTACAACGACGGGTTCGTGATGCCCTTCGCGCTGCCGCACACCACGATCGCCACTGCCGCCCGCCGCGACGACGGGCTGCTGCGGCTGCACTCGGCGAACGCCGCGGGCGGCACGGTGCATCTGCGCGTCGCCGACCTGGCGCCCGGCAGCTCCGGCGGCTGGAGCGACTACCCGGCGGGCGTCGTCTGGGCCCTGTGCGACGCCGGCCATCCGGTGGCCGGCGCCGACATCCACTACGAGTCGACCGTGCCCGCCGGGGCCGGCCTGTCCTCCTCGGCGGCGCTGGAGGTCGTCACCGCGCTGGCCCTGAGCGACCTGTACGAACTGGGTCTGGAGCGGCAGCGCATCGCCCGACTGTGCCGGCGTGCCGAGAACGTCTATGTCGGCGCGCCCACGGGGATCATGGACCAGACGGCCTCCGCCTGCTGCACCGCGGGCCATGCGCTGCACCTGGACACCCGCGATCTCGCCCAGCGCCAGATCCCCTTCGACCTGGCGGAGCACGGCCTGCGCCTGCTGGTCGTCGACACCCGCGTCCAGCACTCCCACAGCGAGGGCGAGTACGGCAAGCGGCGGGCAGGCTGCGAGGCGGGGGCCGCCGCGCTCGGCGTCGATGCCCTGCGGGATGTTCCCTACGAGGCCCTGGACGCGGCCCTGGCGCGGCTCGACGACCCCGAGGTACGCGGCCTGGTGCGCCATGTCGTCACCGAGAACCACCGGGTCGAGCGGGTGATCGCCCACCTGGAGGCGGGTGAGGCCGAGGCGATCGGCCCGGTGCTGACCGAGGGCCATGCGTCCTTGCGCGACGACTTCCGGGTCTCCTGCCGGGAGCTGGACCTCGTCGTCGACTCGGCGCTGACCGCGGGCGCGCTGGGCGCACGGATGACGGGCGGCGGATTCGGCGGCTCGGCGATCGTGCTGACGCGGACGTCGGCGGCCGGTGCCGTTTCGCAGGCGGTCCTCGAGGAGTTCGAGGCGCGGTCGCTCACCGCGCCCCGCATCTTCTCCGCCACTCCGGCGGCGGGCGCAAAGCGTCTTTCCTGAAAGGCGATTGGCGACTTCCGTCTCGATGTGAAACATCAGAAACACCCAGCACACCGCGGGCAGTCAGTTCTGCAAATAGCCTTCCGCTCCCGGCCCTCGTCCGTACTCTGATGCACAACGCCGGTGGGGGCCGGTGTCGATCAGGGGGCGAGACAGTCGGGTACGACGCCCGGGGCGGGGTATCAGTCAGAGCACGGCGGCGGCCGAGCGAGCGCTGCATCACCCCATAACTCCGGGCGGCGTTCCCGCGCCGTTCTGTCCTCCGACACGTGGGGGTGTCTGGTGCGTATCCGGGTCCTGGTGGTGGATGACCACCGCATCTTCGCCGAGTCGCTCGCCGCGGCGCTGGCCGCCGAGCCCGATGTCGAGGTGGCCGCGGCCGGCAGCGGTCCTGCCGCGCTGCGCTGCATGGAGCGGGCGGCGGCCGAAGGGCGCAGGTTCGATGTGATGCTTGTCGACGCCGATCTGGGCGCGTCCGCTCCGTCCGCTGCGCAGCCCTTGGCCCAGGGCTTTTCCCGGGCCGTCGCGGTTCCGCTTGCCCGCGCCGTGCCGGACGGCGGCGAGGAGGCGATCGTCGACGGGATATCCCTGGTCGCCGGGGTCCGCGCGACCCGCCCCGGGGTGCGCACGGTCGTGCTGGCGGAGAAGGACGATCCGGGCCGGGCCGCGCTGGCGCTTCAGGCGGGCGCTTCGGGCTGGGTCGCCAAGGACTGTTCGCTGCAGCGGCTGCTCGCGGTGATCCGCGGTGTGCTGCGGGACGAGACGCATCTTGCGCCCGCCCTGCTCACCGGCGTACTGCGGGAGTTGACGGCCGCGCGCAAGCACCGCACGGAGAGCGAGCAGCTCGTGGAGTCGCTCACCCCGCGCGAGCGGGAGGTGCTGCGCTGCATGGTTGCGGGCCTGGGGCGCAAGGCTGTCGCCGAGCGCCTGTTCCTGTCCCCGCACACGGTGCGTACGCACATGCAGAACGTGCTCGGGAAACTCGGAGTGCACTCCACGCTGGCCGCCGTGGCGCTGGCCCGGCGGGCCGGGGTCGGACCGGTCGACCTAGCCGGGGATGTTGTCGAACGGGGCGGTCAACTGGCGTAGCAGCCCGGCCAGTTCGCCACGCTGGGCCCGTGACAGCTCGGAGAGGATCGAACGCTCCTGGGCGAGCAGTCCGGCCAGGGCCTGGTCGGCGCGGTCGCGCCCCTCGGGGGTGAGACGGACCAGTACCCCGCGCCGGTCGCTGGGGTCGGGGAGCCGCTCGACCAGGTTCTTCTTGGCGAGCCGGTCGATGCGATTGGTCATCGTGCCCGACGTGACGAGCGTCTGGGTGAGCAGCTGGCCGGGCGAGAGCTGGTACGGAGCCCCCGCACGCCGTAGCGAGGTCAGTACGTCGAACTCCCATGGCTCGAGCTGGTGCTCGGCGAACGCGAGCCGGCGGGCGCGGTCGAGGTGGCGGGCGAGCCTGGAGACGCGGCTGAGCACCTCGAGCGGTTCCACGTCGAGGTCGGGGCGCTCTCGGCGCCAAGCTGCGACCAGTCGATCGACCTCGTCCTCCATGTCGATCAGTGTAGAGGGTCTGTCGACATGAAGTCTCTTGACGTCAAGATATAGTCTGCTTGACTATTGGGCATGGTCGGGCCGGAGCCGTTCCACTTCGGCACACCGTTCCTGCAAGGGGGACTCGAACATGCGTTCCGTACCCACCTGGGACCCGCAGCAGTACCTGCGCCATGCCGGGCATCGCACACGGCCTTTCCTGGACATGCTCGCCCGGATACCCCAGCTCCCGTCCGGCCGTCGTCCACCCCGCATCGCCGACATCGGCTGCGGCCCCGGCAATGTCACCGTGCTCCTCGCCGACCGCTGGCCCGATGCCCGGATCACCGGCTTCGACCTCTCGCCCGAGATGCTCGCCCAGGCGCAGAAGGAGTACGCGGGCACCACCACCGGCGGTGGCTGGCTGGACTTCAGGCCCGCCGACGCCGCGCACTGGACCCCCGACGACCAGTACGACCTCATCGTCTCGAACGCCGCACTGCAGTGGGTGCCCAACCACCCCGAGTCGTTCAAGGTCTGGATCGACGGACTCGCCCCCGGCGGCACCTTCGCTTTCCAGGTCCCCGGCAACTTCACCGCACCCAGCCACGCACTCCTCGGCGAACTGTGCGAGTCCCCGCGCTGGCGCGGCAGGCTCGGCGACCACGGCCGGCGCTTCGTCCACATACTGGAGCCCGCCGAGTACCTCACCCGACTCGCGGCCCTCGGTTGCGACGCCGACGCCTGGGAGACGACGTACCTCCAACTCCTCGGTGGCGAGGACCCGGTGCTGGACTGGGTCAAAGGAACCGCCCTGCGCCCGGTGCTGACCGAACTCGCCGACGATCCGGACGCGACGGCCCGATTCCTCGACGAGTACCGGGAGTTGCTGCGCCGGGCCTATCCGCGCGGCCCGCACGGCACGGTGTTCCCGTTCCGCCGGATCTTCGCCGTGGCACGGAAGGTGAGCTGACGAAGTGGCGGTCCGGCCCGCACCTGCCGGACAGGACCCTGGAACAGCGCCCCGCCTGCGGCCGGAACCGCGACGGGGCGCTTTCTGTACCGTTCGCCGCTTCTGTACCCTTCGCCCTCCAGGGCAGGTCCCGGAGAGCCGGCTGCCGCGGGTACCCCGGCCGGACCGGTCCGGTGGCCGTCAGCTCTTGCGGTGCCCGATCAGCCGCGGCTTGGGCTCCAGGCCGTCCAGGCCGTGCCAGGCCAGATTCACCAGATGGGCCGCCACCTCGGCCTTCTTCGGACGGCGGGCGTCCAGCCACCACTGACCGGTCAGCGCCACCATGCCCACCAGCGCCTGCGCGTACAGCGGTGCCAGCTTCGGGTCGAAGCCGCGGTTCTTGAACTCCGTGCCCAGGATGTCCTCCACCTGGGTCGCGATATCGCTGATCAGCGACGCGAACGTGCCCGTCGACTGGGCCACCGGCGAATCCCGCACCAGGATCCGGAAACCGTCCGTGTACGCCTCGATGTAGTCCAGCAGCGCGAAGGCCGCCTGCTCCAGCAACTCGCGCGGATGGCCCGCCGTCAGCGCGCCCGTCACCATGTCCAGCAGCTGGCGCATCTCACGGTCGACCACCACCGCGTACAGGCCCTCCTTGCCGCCGAAGTGCTCGTACACCACCGGCTTGGACACCCCGGCCTTCGCCGCGATCTCCTCGACGGACGTGCCCTCGAAGCCCTTCTCCGCGAAGAGGGTGCGGCCGATGTCCAGCAGCTGCTCGCGGCGCTCCGCGCCGGTCATGCGCACCCTGCGGGAGCGCCTGCTCCCGGAAGGCCGGGGCTGGTCAGTTTTGCCGGTCCTGGTACTGGAACTGCCGTCGCTCGCCACGTGTTCAATCATGCCGCTTCTGCGGCGCTGTCCTTGCGGCGGGCCGCAATGCGGGACGCCTCCGGCCAGCGGACGTCGTACGCCCAGCCCAGCTGCTCGAACCAGCGGATGATCCGGGCGCTGGAGTCGACCTGGCCGCGCAGCACCCCGTGCCGGGCGCTCGTCGGATCGGCGTGGTGCAGGTTGTGCCAGGACTCGCCGCACGACAGCACCGCCAGCCACCACACGTTGCCCGACCGGTCACGCGACTTGAACGGGCGCTTGCCGACCGCGTGGCAGATCGAGTTGATCGACCAGGTGACGTGGTGCAGCAGGGCGACCCGTACCAGCGAACCCCAGAAGAACGCGGTGAACGCGCCCCACCAGGACATCGTCACCAGGCCGCCGACCAGCGGAGGGATCGCCAGGGACAGCACCGTCCAGTAGATGAAGTGGCGCGAGATCCGGCGCAGCGCCGGGTCCTTGATCAGATCCGGGGCGTACTTGTTCTGCGGGGTCCGCTCCCGGTCGAACATCCAGCCGATGTGCGCCCACCACAGGCCCTTCATCAGTGCCGGGACCGTCTCCCCGTACCGCCACGGCGAGTGCGGGTCGCCCTCGGCGTCGGAGAACTTGTGGTGCTTGCGGTGATCGGCGACCCAGCGCACCAGCGGCCCCTCGACCGCCAGCGAACCCATGATCGCCAGCGCGATGCGCAGCGGCCGCTTGGCCTTGAAGGAGCCGTGCGTGAAGTACCGGTGGAAGCCGATCGTGATGCCGTGGCAGCCGATGTAGTACATCACCACCATCAGCCCCAGATCGAGCCAGCTCACGCCCCAGCCCCAGGCCAGCGGCACAGCGGCGAGCAGCGCGATGAAGGGCACCGTGATGAACAGCAGGAGGGCGAACTGCTCCATCGACCCCTTGCTGTCCCCGCTGAGGGTGGCGGAGGGGAGGCCGGCCGTCGGCGCCTCCGAGACGTCGTCGAGCAGATCAGGACTTGTGGTCATGGGGTCCCCTGTGGGGTGGAAGAGACGGCTGAAGCGTGGCTACGGGTCCGTAACCTACGGCGACGTAAGTATGTCAGCGCCCGGCTGCACGGCAAGAGACCTGAGGACAACGTCAGGGAAATGGACACCTATCCTGGGTGACGTCGGACAGCGCGGTCCGCAAGCCTCCAGTACCCCTCCAGACGTGCTCAAACACTGCAAGGAGCCGCACCTGTGAGCAGTGCCGACCAGACCCCCACCGCCAGCCCCGAACTGCGCGCCGACATCCGCCGACTGGGCGATCTTCTGGGTGAGACCCTCGTCCGCCAGGAAGGCCCCGAACTGCTCGAGCTCGTCGAGCAGGTACGTGCCCTGACCCGAGAGAAGGGCGAGGCGGCAGCCGAGCTGCTGGGCGACACCGACCTGGAGACCGCCGCCAAGCTGGTACGCGCCTTCTCCACCTACTTCCACCTGGCCAATGTCACCGAGCAGGTGCACCGCGGCCATGAGATGCGCGAGCGCCGCGCCGCCGAGGGCGGCCTGCTGGCCCGCACCGCGGACCGGCTGAAGGATGCCGACCCCGAGCATCTGCGCGAGACGGTCAGGAACCTCAACGTCCGGCCCGTCTTCACCGCCCACCCCACCGAAGCCGCCCGGCGCTCCGTCCTCAACAAGCTGCGCCGCATCGCCGAACTGCTGGAGAACCCGGGGCTCGCTGCCGACCGGCGCCGCCACGATCTGCGCCTCGCCGAGCACATCGACCTCATCTGGCAGACCGACGAGCTGCGCGTCGTACGGCCCGAGCCCGCCGACGAGGCCCGCAACGCCATCTACTACCTCGACGAACTGCACGCCGGTGCCGTCGGCGACGTGCTCGAGGACCTCGCCGCCGAACTGGAGCGGGTCGGCGTCGAGCTGCCCCCCGGGACCCGGCCGCTGACCTTCGGCACCTGGATCGGCGGCGACCGCGACGGCAACCCCAACGTCACCCCCGCGGTGACCTGGGAAGTGCTGATCCTCCAGCACGAGCACGGCATCACCGACGCCATCGAGGTCATCGACTACCTGCGCGGACTGCTGTCCAACTCCATCCGCTACGCCGGTGCCACCGAGGAACTGCTCGCCTCGCTGCAGACCGACCTGGAGCGGCTGCCCGAGATCAGCCCGCGCTACAAGCGGCTCAACGCCGAGGAGCCCTACCGGCTCAAGGCCACCTGCATCCGCCAGAAGCTCGTCAACACCCGCGAGCGCCTCGCCAAGGGCACCCCGCACGAGATCGGCCGCGACTACCTCGGCACCGCCGAGCTGATCAGCGACCTCACCCTCATCCAGACCTCGCTGCGCGCGCACCGCGGCGGACTGTTCGCCGACGGGCGTATGGACCGGGTCATCCGCACGCTCTCCGCGTTCGGACTGCAGCTCGCCACCATGGACGTGCGCGAACACGCCGACGCCCACCACCACGCCCTCGGACAGCTCTTCGACCGCCTCGGCGAGGAGTCCTGGCGCTACGCCGACATGCCGCGCGAATACCGCGAGAGGCTGCTCGCCAAGGAGCTCCGCTCCCGGCGGCCGCTCGCGCCCACCCCGGCTCCGCTGGACGCCGCAGGCCAGAAGACCCTCGGCGTCTTCCACACCGTCAAGGAGGCCTTCGAGCGCTTCGGACCCGAGGTCATCGAGTCGTACATCATCTCGATGTGCCAGGGTGCCGACGACGTGTTCGCGGCCGCCGTGCTCGCCCGCGAGGCCGGCCTGATCGACCTGCACGGCGGCTGGGCCAAGATCGGCATCGTGCCGCTGCTGGAGACCACCGACGAGCTGAAGGCCGCCGACGTCATCCTCGAAGGCATGCTCGCCGACCCCTCCTACCGCCGGCTCGTCTCGCTCCGCGGCGACGTGCAGGAAGTGATGCTCGGCTACTCGGACTCCTCCAAGTTCGGCGGTATCACCACCAGCCAGTGGGAGATCCACCGCGCCCAGCGCAGACTCCGCGACGTGGCCCACCGGCACGGGGTACGGCTGCGGCTCTTCCACGGCCGGGGCGGCACGGTCGGCCGGGGCGGCGGCCCCTCGCACGACGCGATCCTCGCCCAGCCGTGGGGCACCCTCGAGGGCGAGATCAAGGTGACCGAACAGGGTGAGGTCATCTCCGACAAGTACCTGATCCCCTCCCTGGCCAGGGAGAACCTCGAGCTGACGGTCGCCGCCACCCTCCAGGCCTCCGCCCTGCACACCGCTCCGCGCCAGTCCGAGGAGGCGCTGGAACGCTGGGACGCGGCCATGGACACGGTCTCGGACGCCGCCCACGCCGCCTACCGCACGCTGGTCGAGGACCCGGACCTGCCTGCGTACTTCTTCGCGTCCACGCCCGTCGACCAGCTCGCCGAGCTGCACCTCGGCTCGCGGCCCTCGCGCCGTCCCGACAGCGGAGCAGGTCTGGACGGACTGCGCGCCATCCCGTGGGTCTTCGGCTGGACGCAGTCGCGGCAGATCGTGCCGGGCTGGTTCGGCGTCGGCTCCGGTCTGAAGGCGCTGCGCGAGGCCGGCCTGGACACGGTCCTGGACGAGATGCACGAGCAGTGGCACTTCTTCCGCAACTTCATCGCCAACGTCGAGATGACGCTGGCCAAGACCGACCTGCGGATCGCCCGCCACTACGTCGACACGCTGGTGCCCGGACACCTCAAGCACGTCTTCACCGCGATCGAGGCCGAGCACGCACTGACCGTGAGCGAGGTCCTCAAGGTGACCGGCAACGAGCAACTCCTCGGCTCCAACCCGGTGCTCCAGCAGACCTTCGCCATCCGGGACGCCTACCTGGACCCGATCTCCTACCTCCAGGTCTCGCTCCTGGCGCGCCAGCGTGCCGCTGCCGAGCGGGGTGAGGAGCACGACCCGCTGCTCGCCCGCGCCCTGCTGCTGACCGTCAACGGGGTCGCGGCCGGCCTGCGCAACACCGGCTGACCAGGCCGCCGGCACACGGAAGGAGGGTGCCTTTGCCGAGAACCTCGGCAAAGGCACCCTCCTTTGTCACCGCTGTCAGCTCTGGCGGCCCTGACGGCGGCGCGTCAGCAGGAACCCGCCAACTGCGACGAGCGCGGCCGCGGCAGCCGACAGCAGACCGACCGGCGCGCCGTTGCCGGTCTCGGCGAGATCGCCGTCGGAGCTGCCGGGGCTCGGGGCCGTGCTCGGCTCCTCGCCCGCCGGGCCGGTGGCGGCCGGGCTCGAGGGCTCCTCGCCCGGGGTGGACGGCTCGGCGCTCGGCTCCTCGCCCGGCGTCGCACTCGGGGACCCGGACGGCGCCGGGCTCTCGTCCTCGCAGTCGGACTTGAACACCTTGTGCTTGGCGCTGCCGTTCTCGCCGTCGAAGTTCCAGAACAGCTTGTACTGGCCGTCGGGCAGGGTCATGTCCTCGGTGCGCTCGTGGCCGTCGGCGTCGAGGGTGAGCGAGCCGGCCTTGACCGTCTCGCCCTTGTCGAGGTCGTTGCCGGCCCAGGCCTCGATGTGCCAGACGACCTTCTGGGCGGCATCGAATCCGAAGGCGTCGAGGTAGAACTCGCAGACCTTCGGCTCGTTCTTACGGAGCTCTTCGCCCGTCTCGGCGTCGTGGATCTTCACGGTGCCGTTGTCGCCGGGCGGGGTGGCGAGCGCGGAGGGAGCAGCCATCAGCGTGAGCGCTGCGGCCGCCACCAGGGCGCCGGTGGAGGTGAGGGTACGCATGGGCAGTCAGTCCATCGTGAGGGAGGGAATGTGCCGTGGGGGGCGGCTCAGGCTCCTGCCTGGCGCCGCGGCCGGTCAAGATTCCTCGTGCCGCATACGTACCGAGCAGCACCCTTCGACCGGATAGTCCCGATAACGATCAGGTGAACGTGACGTTCCGGTAAGCGATTTCGAGCTCCGCAGGCCCCTCAGAGCGCCAGGAACGACGCCACCAGCAGCGACCCGCCCGCCAGTCCCGCCGCCCACGCGAGACGTGTCAGCCGCAGTCCGCCACCGATGACCAGGCCCGCGAGCACCAGCCCCCCGCCCAGCGGCAGCCACGCGTGCAGGGCGCCCGCCCAGCCTGTTCGCAGCAACTCGTCCTTGCCCGGCTTCGCCACCACCGCGAGGGTTGCGCCCTTCTCGACGGCCACCGACTTCTCGATCGTCATGCCGTCGCGGGGTCCCTGGGAACCCTCCGGGTCGTACGCCCCTGTGCACGTGTCCTCGCCGCAGCTCGCGACGGTCAGCGTGCCGTGCTCCCGGCCCTTGGAGAGCAGCACATGCTGGGCGTCGCCCCACGATGACCAGAACCCCGCGACGACGAGCAACAGAGCGACGAGCGCCATCGCCGCGTTACGCGCATGGACCAGTATCCGGCCGGAGGAGTTCCGCTTCATGGGGCGCGATCCTTGGCCATGCGAATGCGCTCGGTCAACCTCCGGCTGGGCCGACGCGATGAAGATCTCAGCGGCCGGCCGGTGCCACTCAGGAGTTGTACGCGCTCTGCGCCCGCTCCAGGCCCTCGGTGACCAGGCACTCCACCCCGTCCGCCGCGCGGTCCACGAAGTAGTCCAGCTCCTTGCGCTCCGCCGGCGAGAAGTCCTTCAGCACAAAGTCCGCGACCTGCATCCGTCCCGGCGGCCGGCCGATCCCGAACCGCAGGCGGTGATAGTCCGGACCCATCGCCTTTGTCATCGACTTCAGTCCGTTGTGCCCGTTGTCCCCGCCGCCGAGCTTGATCCGCAGCGTGCCGTAGTCGATGTCCAGCTCGTCGTGCACGGCGACGATGTTCGCCGTCGGAACCTTGTAGAAGTCCCGCAGCGCCGTCACCGGGCCTCCGGAGACATTCATGTACGACATCGGCTTGACCACGATCACCCGCCGGCTCGCGGGTCCGGGCGCCCCGATCCGGCCCTCGAGAACCTGCGCCTGTGCCTTCTGGGCGCGCTTGAAGGTGCCGCCGATACGCTCGGCCAGCAGGTCGGCGACCATGAACCCGACATTGTGACGGTTCGCGGCATACCCGGGCCCGGGGTTGCCGAGACCCGCGATCAGCCAGGGTTCGTTCGCGTCGGACATCGCGCTGCGTCTCCTCGTACCAAAGGCCGAAACCGAAAACCGAAAACCGGAAGCGGGAACAGAGGAACGGGGCGGCAGGCCGCAGCCCACCACCCCGTCAAGCCTCACAGAGAGGATACGGCTCAGGCCTCCGCGGCCACTTCGCCCTCGGCCGCCTCGGTCTCGGCCTCGGCAGCCGGCTCCTCGGCCTGCGCGGCCAGGATCTGCAGGACGACGGTGTCGTCCTCGACGGCCAGGGTCGTGCCCTTGGGCAGCGGGATGTCCTTCGCGAGCACCGACGCGCCACCCTCCAGGCCCTCCACGGAAACCGTGAAGGACTCGGGGATGTGGGTGGCCTCCGCCTCGACCGGCAGGGCGTTCAGCACGTGCTCGAGCAGGAAGTTGCCCGGGGCCAGCTCGCCCTCGGCGACGACCGGAACCTCGACCGTGACCTTCTCGCCGCGCTTCACGAGCAGCAGGTCGACGTGCTCCAGGAAGCCCTTCAGCGGGTCACGCTGCACGGCCTTCGGGATCGCGAGCTCCTTCTTGCCCTCGATCTCCAGGGCCAGCAGGACGTTCGGGGTACGCAGGGCGAGCAGCAGCTCGTGCCCGGGCAGCGTGACGTGGACCGGGTCGATGCCGTGGCCGTACAGAACACCGGGAACCTTGTTGTCACGGCGGATACGACGGGCGGCACCCTTGCCGAACTCCGAACGGACCTCAGTGGCGAGCTTCACCTCGGACATGTGCACTCCTCGTAAAGAAAGATCTGGTGGCGGTCACCCGGCCACGACAGGCCTGCTACGAAGAGCGCGTCGATAACGGACCGCCGCACACACGGTGCGGCCTCCCTCGCCGAGCAACTTCGACAGTCTATGCACGGCGGCCCCCGGAACCCAATCGATCACCGGCCGGGCACACGGAAGGCCGCACCCGGCGAAACGGGTGCGGCCTTCCGGAGCCGTGTCTAGCCCTGCTCCTCGAACAGACTCGTCACCGAGCCGTCCTCGAACACCTCACGCACCGCACGCGCGATCGTCGGCGCGATCGACAGCACGGTGATCTTGTCGAGCTCCAGCTCACCGGGGGTCGGCAGGGTGTTGGTCAGAACGAACTCGCTCACCTTCGAGTTCTTCAGACGGTCGGCCGCCGGGCCGGACAGGATGCCGTGCGTCGCCGTCACGATGACGTCCTCGGCGCCGTGCGCGAACAGCGCGTCCGCGGCCGCGCAGATCGTGCCACCCGTGTCGATCATGTCGTCCACCAGGACGCAGACCCGGCCCTTGACCTCACCGACGACCTCGTGAACGGTCACCTGGTTGGCGACGTCCTTGTCCCGGCGCTTGTGCACGATCGCCAGCGGGGCGTCCAGCCGGTCGCACCAGCGGTCGGCCACCCGCACGCGGCCCGCGTCGGGGGAGACGACCGTCAGCTTGTTGCGGTCCACCTTCGCACCCACGTAGTCCGCGAGCACCGGCAGCGCCGACAGATGATCAACCGGGCCGTCGAAGAAGCCCTGGATCTGGTCCGTGTGCAGATCGACGGTCAGGATGCGGTGCGCACCCGAACACTTCAGCAGGTCCGCGACCAGACGAGCCGAGATCGGCTCACGGCCACGGTGCTTCTTGTCCTGACGGGCGTAGCCGTACGACGGGATGATCACGGTGATGCTCCGGGCCGAAGCCCGCTTCAGAGCATCGATCATGATCAGCTGTTCCATGATCCACTTGTTGATGGGAGCCGTGTGGCTCTGCATCACGAAGCAGTCCGCGCCGCGCGCCGACTCCTGGAAGCGGACGTAGATCTCGCCGTTGGCGAAGTCGAAAGCCTTGGTAGGGACGAGGCCGACACCCAACTGGTGTGCAACCTCCTCGGCCAGCTCGGGGTGGGCGCGGCCGGAGAAGAGCATCATCTTCTTCTCGCCGGTCGTCTTGATCCCGGTCACAGCACTGTCTCCTCAGACGTGTTCCCTGGCCGCGAGAGTTCTGGGCGCGAGCCAGCCGAATTTGCGTGCACCAATCACGGTACGCCGTGTTCGACGCACCTGTTTCCGGTCAGTTCTCCTCGACGACCCGTTCTGTTGCCGCTTCGGCCGCCTGCGCGGCCGCGCTCCCCGGACGCTTTCGGGCCACCCAGCCCTCGATATTCCGCTGCTGGCCCCGGGCGACGGCCAGTGAACCGGCCGGCACATCCTTCGTGATCACCGAGCCCGCGGCCGTGTAGGCGCCGTCCCCGATCGTGACAGGAGCCACAAACATGTTGTCCGACCCGGTCTTGCAGTGAGACCCGATGGTGGTGTGGTGCTTGGCCTCTCCGTCGTAGTTCACGAACACGCTCGCGGCGCCGATGTTCGTGTAGTCACCGATCGTCGCGTCCCCCACGTACGACAGATGCGGCACCTTCGTCCCCTCACCCACGGACGCGTTCTTCATCTCGACGAACGTGCCCGCCTTGGCCTTCAGGCCGAGCCGCGTGCCAGGACGCAGATACGCGAACGGACCCACCGACGCCCCCTCGCCGACCACCGCGGAGTCCGCGACGGTGGTGTCCACCCGGGCGCCCGCACCGACCGTGGTGTCGGTCAGCCGCGTATGCGGACCCACCTCGGCACCCTCCGCGACATGCGTGGCGCCCAGCAACTGCGTCCCCGGATGCACCACGGCATCCGGCTCGAACGTGACCGTCACATCCACCAGCACCGACGCCGGATCCACCACGGTCACACCGGCGAGCATGGCCCGCTCCAGCAGCCGCTCGTTCAACAGACGGCGCGCCTCGGCCAGCTGGACGCGGTTGTTGATGCCGAGGATCTCCCGGTGATCGGCGGCCACCGACGCACCCACGCGGTGCCCGGCCTCCCGCAGGATCCCGAGCACATCCGTGAGGTACTCCTCGCCCTGGCTGTTGTCCGTGCGGACCTTGCCCAGCGCATCCACGAGCAGCCGGCCGTCGAACGCGAACACCCCGGAGTTGATCTCCCGGATCGCACGCTGCTCGTCGGTGGCGTCCTTGTGCTCCACGATCGCGGTGACCGCCCCGGTGGCCGCATCGCGCACGATCCGCCCGTACCCGGTGGAGTCCGGGACCTCGGCGGTCAGCACGGTGACGGCGTTGCCGTCGGCGGCGTGGGTGGCGGCGAGTGCGGTCAGGGTCTCGCCGGAGAGAAGGGGAGTGTCACCGCACACGACGACCACGGTCCCTCCCCCGGAGCCTTCGGCCTGGGGGGACCCCCAGGTGCCCCCGAGCTCCTCGAGTCCCATGCGTACGGCATGCCCGGTGCCGTTCTGCTCGGCCTGGAAGGCGGTACGGGTACCGGCGTAGTGCTCGCCGAGATGGGCCTCGACCTGCTCGCGGGCGTGGCCGACGACCACGACGAGCTGTTCGGGGTCGAGTTCACGGGCGGCGCAGACGACATGTCCGACGAGCGAGCGCCCGCAGATCTCGTGCAGAACCTTGGGGGTCCTCGACTTCATGCGGGTGCCTTCACCCGCTGCGAGGACGACGACGGCTGCCGGGCGGTTGGCGCTCACGGGAATGCCCTTCGGCTTCGGGTGGTGGACACCCCGAGGATACCGGGGGGACCCGTCCTGAACTGGTGGGTCCCCCGGACCTCCAGCGGCGGGAAACGAATGCGGGTCCTGACCGGTGGAGGTCAGGACCCGAGCTGTTCAGCTCCCCCGCCAGGACTCGAACCCGGACATAAGGCACCAAAAGCCTCAGTGCTGCCAATTACACCACAGGGGATTAAGTCTGACTAAACCGGACAGTTGGTCAGGCCGTCGGACCAGCACCCAACACTATGCCGTACCAAGGGCCTTCGATGCGACGCCATAGCCCGGTGCATGCTCGGTGCACGGTCGACCGTTCCGGGAGCCGCCGGACACGTTCCGTGCTCATTCGGTCCCCCGAAAATGACTCGCGCCCGCCCGTAGGCTGGAACGCATGACCACAACGGGGGCGCAGCAGGAAGTCACGGGTTCGACCACCCGTGGCCCGCTGTGGTGGGGGCGGCGGCGCAGTGCTGCGCTGGACGTGGGGCTGGCTGCCGTCTCTGCCTTTGAGTGCGCGCTGGAGGGGGTCGGGTTCGCGGAGAGAGCCGCGTTGCCTGTACCGCTCGGCGTGCTGTTCGGGCTGGTTGTCGGCTCGGTGCTGGTGGTGCGGCGGCGGTGGCCGATCGCCGTGGTGCTGGTGTCGATCGCGACCACACCGGCCGAGATGGGCTATCTGATGGTCCTGGTCGGGCTCTATACGCTCGCCGCGTCGGAGGTGCCGCGCCGGATCACGGCGATGCTCGCGGGGATGTCGCTGGCCGCGACGTTCATCGTGGCGTTCGTGCAGGTGCGCCAGGACGTGGCGGCGGCGGAGGACTTCCGGCCGGGGGCGTGGTACGCGCCGGTGATGGCCGGGTTCATGGCACTGGGCCTGACCGCGCCGCCGGTGCTGCTCGGGTTGTACATAGGCGCCAGGCGGCGGTTGATGGAGAGCCTGCGGGAGCGGGCGGACAGCCTCGAGCAGGAGTTGTCGCTGCTGGCGGACCGGGCGGAGCAGCGGGCACAGTGGGCGCGAACCGAGGAGCGGACGCGGATCGCGCGGGAGATGCACGACGTGGTCGCGCACCGGGTGAGTCTGATGGTGGTGCATGCGGCCGCGCTGCAGGCGGTGGCGCTCAAGGACCCGCAGAAGGCGGTGAGAAACGCGGCGCTGGTGGGGGACATGGGCCGGCAGGCGCTCACGGAGCTGCGGGAGATGCTCGGGGTGCTGCGGGCGGGCGAGAGCGAGAAGCGGACGGTTCCGGTGGCGGCGGTGGCGGTGCCGCTGGCGGCGGTCGGGGTGGCGGCGGCCGCCGCTGCCGCGGCGGCGGCCGAGGACGGGCCGTCGCTCGATGACATCGAGGCGCTGATCGGGCAGTCGCGGCAGGCGGGGATGGTGGTGGAGTTCGCGGTGCACGGGGATGCGCGCAGTTATGCGCCGCAGGTGGAGCGGACCGCGTTCCGGGTCGTCCAGGAGGCGCTGACGAACGTCCACAAGCATGCGGCGGGTGCGAAGGTCATGGTGCGCCTGGCGCACCGTGACTCGGAGGTCGCGATGCAGGTGGAGAACGGTGCTCCGGACGCGTCGGGCGGTGCGGCGATTGCCGGGCTGCCGAGCGGGGGCAACGGTCTGGTGGGTATGCGGGAGCGTGTGACCGCCCTGGGCGGGGTGTTCGTGTCGGGCCCGACGGACACGGGTGGATTCCGGGTCTCGGCGGTGCTCCCGGACGGCGTCGCTCAGGAGTGAGGCTGCGGCGGCGCGGTCCGGCGGCGTGAGGCACGCCCGCAGGCTGCGGCGTCACCCCAGGGTGAGGCGTGCGGGCAGCATCCCGGTGATCAGGGTGCCGAGAGCCTGGTCGATGTCGGGGCCGAGGTACCAGTCGCCGGTGTGGTCGATGCTGTAGACGTGGCCTTCGATGTCCATGACCAGGACGGCCTGGTGGTCGCCCTCCATACCGAGCGGGGAGATCTCGGTGTCCAGCGCGCGGCCGAGGTCGGCGAGCGTACGGGCCAGGTGGAGGCCGGCGAGGGGGTCGACGTGCACGGGCGTGGGCGCGTGCTGGCGGCCCGGTCCGAGGGCGGTGATGTGCAGCCCGCCGAACTCCGCCCATGCCTCGACGACGGCGGGGAAGACGGTGTGCCGGTGGCCTGCCGGTGAGACATGGGCGCGCAGGGTGTCGGCCCACTGCTCCGCCTGCTTGATGTCCCAGCGGCCCGGCTGCCAGCCGGATTCCCGCAGGGCGGCGTCGACGGCGACGGGGAACCGCGTGGTGCTGAGGTGGTCGGGCATGTGTGCGGGGTCAGCCGATCTCGGGTGCGTGCGGGTCGACGGGGTGGACCCCGAAGTGGTCGAGCATGGCGGAGCAGGACCGGCAGGGCGGCGCGTAGCTGCCGTGCAGCGGGTCACCGTCCTCCCGGATGCGCCGTGCGGTGAGTTTGGCCTGCTTGAAGGCGCGCCGGGCCTCGCTGTGGGTCAGCGGTTTCCGCTGGGCGCGCTTGGAGCGCTGGTTCTCGGTGGCGGCCAGATGCCGGGAGAGCAGGATGGCTTCGGGGCAGCGCCCGGTGAACCGTTCGCGCTGCCCGCTGGTGAGGGTGTCGAGGAAGTCCTGTACGAGCGGGTGAAGGACAGGCGGCTGGTCGGCCTTGCCCGCGGTGCAGGTGAGGGTCTGGCCGCGCACGGAGAGTGCGGCCGCGACGGCGGGCAGGATGCCGTCGCGCCGGTGCCGGAGTCCGGGCGGCCGTCCGGACTCGGCGCTGCCCCAGTTGAGGCGTGGATCACCCGACGTACTTGGTTGCGCTGTGTGCATGGTGCGTTTGTCCCTCCCTGCACTCCCCCGAGTTGCGGGGACAGCCTGCCAAATGGGAAGGGTGGTGTGGAAGCTGGGGCGCGGAAACGTGTGAAACGTGTCGCCGCGTCGTCACTGGGTCACCCGAATGTGACTGTTCGTTACGGAAGCGGAGCGCCGGATCCTCTTGATGCGGCACCGCTTAGGCTGTGCTGAATCAGTCGGACGCAGCAGGGGGCAACCGCCATGACGACAGGTCGGCTCGGGCACGCCGCGCCACCGAACGCGGCCTACGCCGGGCAGGTCGTGAACTTCCCGGACCCGGTCCGGGCCTCCCGCCACCCCAGGGGTGTGCGTGTGGACGAGAACGGCTATCCGGATTTCTCGCCGTACGCGCGCGCGGCGGCGGACATCGCCGAGCCCCCGGAGGGCTTCGGCGTGGACGAGCTGCGCCTCACCGACTATGTGTCGGCGAATGCGGCGCTGTCGGCCGAGGGCCACGAGTTGTGGGACACGATTTCCTCGGTGGCGACTCCGCACGGCTGGACCTGGCACCACGTGCCGGGTACGCGCCGGCTGGAGCTGGTTCCGGTGGAGGTGAAGGCGCTGCTGCGGCATCACGGTGGGCTGGCGACGACGGCGGTCGACCAGAACAAGCGTGGTACACGGCCGTTGCAGGAGACCCGGCCCGCGCATTTCGGTCTGCCGAAGGGTGCGGTGTCGGTGACCGAGCAGCAGTTGCTGAGTGTGGAGGAGGATCTGGGATACCGCCTTCCTGGTGCGTATCGCTCCTTCCTGAAGGCGGCCGGCGGCTGTGCGCCGGTGGGGGCTGCGCTCGATGCGGAGCTCGGACTTCTGCTCGATCAGCCGTTCTTCACGGTGCGTGACGAAGCCGCGGTCAACGACCTGGTGTACGTCAACAAGTGTCTGCGGGACCATCTGACGAAGGACTACCTGGGCGTCGGCTTCGTCCAGGGTGGGATCCTGGCGGTGAAGGTCAGGGGCTCCGGGACCGGTTCGGTGTGGTTCTGCGCGTACGACGACGCCCGTGACCAGGACGGGTGGAGTGTGCAGGAGCGGGTGGAGCGGCTGTTGCTGCCCTGCGGTGAGGACTTCGACGCGTTCTTGCAGCGGCTGGCGGGCAGTCCGCCGGAGCTGGAGACCGTGGCGAACCTGATGGTGGACGGCGGCTTCGCGCGTGCCGTTCCGGTTCCGGACGAGGGGTGACGGTCCGATGGTGACGTTTGCGCAGGCGCAGGAGCGCGCCGAGGAGTGGGTCAACGGCGATGTGCCTCCGTATCAGCATCGTGAGGTGCGGGTGCGGGAGTTCGAGCTGGGCTTCGTGGTCTGGGCGGAGGACCGCGAGGGCGGCGTCCGTTCGGACGGCGGCCGGCAGCGGATGGTGATTGCCAGGGACAGCGGTGAGGCGACGCTGTGGCCGGGACTGCCGGTGGGTGAGGTGATCCGCCGGTACGAGGAGGAGTACGGCGTCGCGCAGCAGAGCGCGCCCGCGCCGGAGCCCCCGCAGCGGATCGATCTGAACCAGACGTCGTTCCTGTTGAGCCCGCCGGAGTGGCTCCAGGACGCGGCGGACAGGCTGGGTATTCCGGACCGGCGTTCGGGTGCGGGGACACGGGACGCGGCGCCGGCCCCCGCCTCTTCCGGCTCCGGGCCGTCGGGGGCCTCGGCTCCGACGCCTGTGACGCCGGGTACTGATGAGTCGTCATCTGTGCTCACGGGGCCGGTCGATGCGACCCCGTCCGCCTCGGGTGCGTCCAATGCCTCGCAGGCGGGCGGGAGTTCGTCGTCGCCCGGCTCGTCGTGGCCCGCCGCCGGTTCGTCCCTGGGGGGCAACGCCTCGCAGGGCGGCTCCGCGTGGCCCAGTGCCGGCGGTGCCGACAGCCATGAGCCGACGGCCGTGCCGGGCGCGCCCGCCCCGCAGTCGGGGGGCTCCGGCTGGACGGACGCCAGTGTCTCGGGGCAGGGCGACGGGTCCGTGCCGCTTCCGGCGACGGTGTTCGCGCCGCCGATCTCGGGTGACGACCGTGACGACACACCGCCGCCGGCCGTGGGTGCGGATGCGCCGACGGCGCTGATGTCGGGTGGCAGCCAGTTGCCGAGGACGGCGATCGTGCCGGGTCTGAACCCGCAGCCGCAGCCGCCCGCGCCGTCCGCTCCCGCGCCGTCCGCCCCTGCGCCGTCTGCTCCCTCGCAGGCTGCGACACCGCCCGTGCCGCCCGCGCCGCAGGTGCCCGGGGCCACGCCTCCGCCGGTGGCGCCCCCCGTGCCCGGTGCCGCCGACATTGCCGATGCGGCGACGAGCAAGGCGGTGCTGCCTCCGCGCGGTGCGCGCGGCGGCAACAACGCCCCGCCTCCGCCGCCCGGCGCGCCGGGTGTCCCCGGGGCGCGGCCGGGTGCCGCTCCTGCGCCGGCGTCGGGTCCGGGTGCTCCCGGTGCGCCGGCGGCCGGATATCTGCCGACGCAGCTCGTCTCCCAGCTCGGCCCGGACGCTCCGCAGCCGCCGGGTCCGCCCGGTCCGCCGCCTGCGCCCGGTGCGACGCCGCCTCCGGGCGCCGGTGCCCACCACGCCGCGACGATGCTCGCCGACCCGGGCCAGATGGGTCCGGGGGCGCCCCAGCCGCCGGGTCCGCCCGGTCCGCCGCCTGCGCCCGGTGCGACGCCGCCTCCGGGTGCCGGTGCCCACCACGCCGCGACGATGCTCGCCAACCCGTCGCCGATGGGTCCGGGGGCGCCCCAGCCGCCCGGTCCGCCGCCTGCGCCCGGTGCGACGCCGCCTCCCGGCGGCGGTGTGCACCATGCCGCGACGATGCTTGCCAACCCGTCGCCGATGGGCCCCGGCGCTCCACAGCCTCCCGGCCCGCCCGGCCCCGTTCCGCATGCACCGCAGGCGCCGATGGGTGCCCCCGGCATGCCGCCGGCGTACGGGTATCCGCAGCAGCCGAGCGGTGTGCCGACGGTCGGTCCCGGCTACCAGGCGGTGCTGCGCTACCGCGCCCCCGACGGCTCCGAGCAGCAGCTCATCCGCCGCTCGGCGCCCGGTACCCCGCACCCGGAATGGCAGATCTTCCATGAGCTGCGCGGGATGAACGTCCCGAGCGACCAGGTCCTGGAGCTGCACACCGAACTGGAGTCCTGCGAGCTGCCGGGCGGCTACTGCGCCCGGATGATCCGGGAGACATGGCCCCAGGCGCGGATCACGAACATCGCCCCGTACGGCAGGGATCACGCCAGCCGTCAGGGCGGTATGCAGCAACTGCTCATCCATCAGGGCGAGTTGCATCAGGTCGCGGACGGCCCGGCCCGGCCCGCCCCGGTGCGTGCGCCGCTGCCCCAGGTACCTCCGGCTCCGCCGATCCCGCCGGAGGGGATCGCGCAGGAGCTGGTGGGCGCGTTCGGACCGCAGGGCCTGTGCCGGTTCGACCAGCGGGCCGTGTCGCGTCAGGGGGTGCCGGAGGTCGTCGCGGCGACCCTGGTGTGGGCGGGTCTGCCGGGCGACTTCAACCCGTTCTTCTGGGCGCAGCCGGCCCAGCCGGTGGTGCCGACCCTCGCCGAGCTCGCGGCTCAGCGGCAGGTTCAGCCGGCCTCGGACGCGGGCTCGTACCTGGTGGTCGGCAGCGACTTCGGCCGGGCGATCTGCGTCCAGTACGGCACGGCGCACATCGTCGCGGTGCCGGTCGAGGCAGGCCCGGGCGGTCAGCCGGTGGCGCCGCAGTTCGTGAACACAGGTCTGCCGGAGTTCGTCCGCTGCCTGGCGCTGCTCGGCCGCATGTGGCGGCTGCGCTTCGGCCTCAACCCGGAGCAGGCGGGCCGCTGGACGGTCGACTTCCAGGCCCAGCTCGCGGCCCTGGACCCGGCGGCGCTGGCGTCGCCGGAGAGCTGGTGGTCGGTGCTGCTCGAGCAGATGTGGGACGGGCTGCTGTAGGCACGCTGACCTGGAACGCTGACGAAACCGGGGTGCCCGGCCTGCACGCGCAGGCCGGGCACCCCGGTCGTTGTACGGGATCCGTCAGGACTCGCGTGACGACGCGCCCGTGAGGATCGTCGTCTCGAACGGCTCGTACTGCTGCTCCTGCACCGCGGCCTCGCGCGGGGAGCGGATCGTGGCGATCCACCCCGCCAGGAAGCCCAGCGGGACCGACAGGAGACCCGACGTGGTGAACGGGAACCAGTTGAAGTCCTGAGCGGGGAACATGGCCTGCGGGGTGCCCGAGACGAGGTTGCTGCCGGTCATCAGGATGAGCGCGGAGCCGGCGCCCACGATCAGGGTGGCCAGCAGACCCCGGCGGGTGTAGCGGCGCCAGAACAGGCTGTAGACGAGCGCGGGGGCGACCGCCGACGCGCCGATGCAGAACGACAGGGTGACCATCGCCTGGAGGGGCAGCTCCCGGGCCGCTGCCGCGAGGAAGAGTGCGACCAGGCCGACGCCCGCCGCGGCGCTCCGGGCGATGGCCATCTCCTTGAACGGCGACAGGTTGGACCTGCGCAGCCCGTGGGCGATGAAGTCGTGCGCCAGGGTGTTGGCGCAGGCCAGGGTGATTCCGGCGACCGAGGCGAGCAGGGTGAGGAAGATCGCCGTGGCCACCGCCGTGAACAGCAGGGTCTCGAAGGTGGTCGGGTCCGCGCCCATGACGGCCTGGCTGACCATCAGGAACGCGGTCTTGCCCTGCGGGTCGCCGGCGACGAGCACCTTGTGCCCGACGATCGCCGCGGCGCCGAAGCCGATCACGGCGAGCAGGACGCAGGTGACGACGACGGTCGACACGGCCCAGGACATCGATCGCCGTACGGCGGCCGCGCTGCGGGCGGTGAACATGCGCATGGTGATGTGCGGCAGGACCGCCGCACCGAGCACGACGGTGAGCTGGGCCGTGATCATGTCGATCTCGCTGCCGCCGAACTGCATGCCGGAGGTGAGGTACAGGTCCCCGAGGCCGCTGCCGGCCTTGGCCGCGTCCAGGAGGTCGGGCACGCTGAAGTCGAAGCGGTTCAGGATGAGCGCCGCGATGGCGGTGGACGCACCGAGCAGGACGACGGTCTTGACGATCTGGATGAAGGCGGTGCCCTTCATGCCGCCGATGGCCGCGTAGGCGATCATCAACAGGCCCAGGAACACGATGGCACCCGTCTTGAAGCCCTCGGCATGGAAGCCGAGGACGACAGCCAGAAGATCGCCGGCGCCCGCGAGCTGGAAGACCACCAGCGGCAGCAGGGCGAGCAGGGTGACAGCGGCCGTGGTCATTCGCACGGCCGGGCCGGGGGTGCGGCGGGTGAAGACGTCACCCATCGTGAACCGGCCCGCGTTCCGCAGCGGTTCGGCGAGCAGGAACATCATCAGGACCAGCGAGAGCACGGTGCTCAGGGCGAGCGTGAGCCCGTCGTAGCCGATCAGCGCGATGACGCCGATGGTGGCGAGCACGGTGCTCGCGGAGATGTAGTCGCCGGCGATGGCGAGGCCGCTCTGCATCGGGGACAGCGAGCGGTAGCCGGTGTAGAACTCGCCCAGGTCGTCGCGGTCGGGGCCGGTCATCACGCACAGCAGCAGCGTGACGGTGATGACGGTGATGAACGCGACCAGGGACATGGTCTGGGCTTCGGAGCTGAAGCTGATCATGCGTGCGCACCTCCCGCGCCGCGCTGCCAGCCGGCCTGCGCGGTACGGCTCGGGCGCTCCTGCAGGGGTGCGGCCGTCTGGGCCGCGTGCTCGGCGTGTTCACGGATCGTCGCGGCGAGCGGGTCGACGCGGCGGCGTGCGATGCGCTCGTAGGCCGCGATCGCCGCCAGTGTGACGGGCAGCGTGAGGAGCCCGAGCAGCACGCCGGTGGTGAGGCCGCCGGAGACCTCGCCGGTCATCATCCCGGGGGCGTAACCGGACAGGAAGAGGAACGAGACGAAGTAACCGAGCGCGGTGAAGGTCGAGACGCGCCGCAGCTTCTGGTAGCCCCTGCGGAGCTGATGCATGTCGTCGCGGGAGCTGTACGGATCGCCGTAGTGATGGACGGGCTCCGGCTCCGCCTGCGGGGCGGTGTCCCAGGTCTCGTCCCATGCCTGCGGGGTGCCCCAGCTCTGGTCCCAGGCCTGCGGGGCGGTGCCCCCGTACTGGGGGGCCGCGCTCCAGGGCTGCTGCGAGGGCGGTGGGTCCGGGAAGCGGTGGTGGTACGACATGTGTCTTGCTCCTTGCCGCCCTCGGGGGCGGGCGGGTGGCGCTGGTGGTCCGCGTACGTTACTCATCGGTACCGCGCCCACGTAAGGGGTTCGCCGACTGGACGGTATGTCGTTTCGGTGACGATCCCGTGTGTACGCGCGCATCGGCCCGCGGGAGCTCCGGTCAGGCGTCCGGCTTGTCGGTGATGACAGGGAATCTCCGAGGCGCCACCAGGATCAGCGCCAGCAGCGCGAGACCGGCCGCACCCGCCGCCCCCATGTACACCCGGTCCACCGCCGTCGCCACGGCGTGCCGCAGTTGCTCCGCGGGCGCCGGACCGGCGCCGGCCAGGGCGTGGGAGACCGAGTCCAGATCCCCGCCGCCGAGGCGGGCCGCGATCACCGCGTTGGCGAGCGCGCCGAACAGCGCAGCGCCCATGGTCTGGCCGACCTGCCGGCAGAACAGGACCGAGGCGGTGGTCGTGCCGCGCTCCGACCAGCCCACCGTGGACTGGACGCCGACGATCAGCGGCAGCTGGAACAGCCCGAGCGCTCCGCCGAGCAGCAGCATGATCAGGGCCGGCTGCCAGGGCTCGGCGGGATAGGGCAGCAGCGGGAAGGCCGCGAGGATCAGCCCGGCCAGCGAGATGCCGATGATGGCGGTCCGCCGGAAGCCGATGCGGGTGTAGACGCGGCTGGACAGGGCGGCGCTGACCGGCCAGCTGAGCGTCATGATCGACAGGACGAAGCCGGCGGCGATCGGACCGAGGCCGAGCACGGACTGGGCGTAGGTCGGCAGGAAGACCGTCGGGGCGACCATCAGCAGGCCCAGGGCCCCGAGCGCGAGGTTGACGGCCGCGATGGTGCGGCGGCGCCACACCCAGCCGGGGATGACCGGCTCCGCGGCGCGCCGTTCCACGGCGACGGTCACCGCGATCAGCACGGCGCTGCCGCCGAACATCGCGAGCGAGGGCGCCGACAGCCAGGGCCAGGCGACGCCGCCCTGGACCAGCGCCGTCAGCAACAGGGTGCCGGTCGCGAACACCAGCAGCGCGCCCGCCCAGTCGATACGGGGGCGGACGGCCGGTGCAGCCCGGGCCGGTTCGACGAGATGGCGGACCACCAGCCACAGGGCGACCGCGCCGACCGGCAGGTTGATCAGGAAGATCCAGCGCCAGTCGGCGTACGCGGCGAGCAGCCCGCCGATCGCGGGACCGGCGACCGCCGACGTCGCCCACACCGTGGACAGTCTGGCCTGGATCCTGGGTCGTTCCTCGAGGGGATAGAGATCGGCGGCGATGGTCTGCACGGTGCCCTGGAGTGCGCCGCCGCCGAGTCCTTGCACCACACGGAAGGCGATGAGCGAGGTCATGCTCCAGGCGGCGGCGCACAGCAGCGAGCCGATCAGGAAGAGCACGATGCCGGCGACCAGGACCGGCTTGCGGCCGAAGGTGTCGGAGAGCTTGCCGTACACCGGCAGGGTGACGGTGGCGGCGAGCAGATAGCCGGAGAAGAGCCACGAGAAGACGGCGAAGCCCCCGAGGTCGCCGACGATCTGCGGCACAGCCGTGGACACGACGGTCCCGTCGAGCGCGGCGAGCGCCATCCCGAGCATCAGCGCGGCCACGACGGCGCCACGCCGCCGGCCGTCGGGAGCGGCCCGGGCGTCGTCAAGACCGGTGGTCCCGGCGGCCGCACGGCCGCCGGGGCTCTCCTCCGTGGTGCCCACGCCGGGTCCTTTCGTCATGCATCTATTTCCCGGGACACCTTCTCACTTGAGCCTCACGCAGGGGGAGGGTGCAGTCTCGAGCCATGCCCCTCCACCCGGAGGTGGAGGACCCCTAAGGGCTACTCCTTACTTATGGCCAGGGGTTGTTCGTTCCCCGGGACGACGAGCAGGCAGGGGGCGATTCCTTAACTTGGTCTTACGGCCGCAGCTGAGGCCGGCACCAGGCGGGGGTGGGGAAAACCCCCGGCTCAAGACTGCGCTGTGCACCAGCGCGCCGGAGAGCCGTCGCCGCAAGACTCAAGGCATACGAGGCAGTGACGCTCATCCGCTTCCAGAGCCTCGTCCACTTCCAGAACTAGGAGATCTACGGTGACTACGGCTGTAACCACCCCCGCACGAGGGGAAACCGGAGGGCGGTCGGCCGTCGCCGCACGGGGGCGGCAGGTCGTCAAGGCGTACGGCGCCGGTGAGACCCGCGTCGTCGCGCTCGACCACGTCGATGTGGACATCGCCCGCGGGCAGTTCACGGCCATCATGGGGCCGTCCGGCTCCGGCAAGTCGACGCTGATGCACTGCCTGGCCGGGCTCGACACCGTCACCTCCGGGCAGATCCACATCGACGAGACCGAGATCACCGGTCTCAAGGACAAGAAGCTCACCCAACTGCGCCGGGACCGCATCGGCTTCATCTTCCAGGCGTTCAACCTGCTGCCGACGCTCAACGCCCTGGAGAACATCACGCTTCCCATGGACATCGCCGGCCGTAAGCCGGACGCCGCCTGGCTGAACCGGGTCGTCGAGACCGTGGGTCTGGCGGACCGGCTGGGGCACCGGCCCACCCAGCTCTCGGGCGGTCAGCAGCAGCGTGTCGCGGTCGCCCGGGCGCTCGCCGCCCGGCCCGAGATCATCTTCGGTGACGAGCCGACCGGAAATCTGGACTCGCGTGCCGGCGCGGAGGTGTTGGGCTTCCTGCGGCGCTCCGTCGACGAGCTGGGCCAGACCATCGTGATGGTCACCCACGACCCCGTCGCCGCCTCCTACGCGGACCGCGTCCTGTACCTGGCCGACGGCCGGATCGTCGACGAGATGCACCGGCCCACCGCCGAGGCCGTCCTCGACCGCATGAAGGACTTCGACGCCCGGGGGCGGACGTCGTGACCGTGCTCAAGACCTCCCTGCGCAACTTCTTCGCGCACAAGGGCCGGATGGCCCTCTCGGCGGTGGCGGTGCTGCTGTCCGTGGCCTTCGTCTCCGGCACGCTGGTGTTCACCGACACCATGAACACCACCTTCGACAAGCTCTTCGCCGCGACCGCCTCCGACGTCACCGTCAGCGCCAAGGGCTCGGGCGACGACGACAACCCGGCGACCGGCAAGCCCGCCACACTGCCCGCCTCGCTCGTCCAGCAGGTGGAGAAGGCCGAGGGAGTGAAGTCCGCAGAGGGCGCGGTCGTCTCCATGAGCGTGACGGTCGTCAACTCCGAGAACAAGAACATGGGTTCCACGGGCGGCGCACCCACGATCGCCGGCGCCTGGACGCAGAACGACCTCAAGGCGATGGAGATCACCTCCGGCCACGGCCCGCGCGGTCCCACCGAGGTGATGGTCGACGCCGACACCGCGGACAAGCACGGCCTGAAGCTCGGCGACGAACTGCGCACCATCACCGTCACCGGTGACTTCACCGCGAAGATCTCCGGCATCGCCTCCTTCAAGGTCACCAACCCGGGCGCGGCCGTCGTCTACTTCGACACCGCTACCGCCCAGCGTGAACTGCTGGGCAAGGAGGGCCTGTTCACCCACATCGCGGTCACCGCCGCGCCGGGCGTCAGCGACGATGTGCTCAAGCGGAACGTGGACGCGGCGCTGGAGGCCCCGTACAAACTGCAGACCGCGAAGGAAGCCGCGGACGCGGGCCGTGAGGAAGTCGGATCCTTCCTCAAGGTGATGAAGTACGCGATGCTCGGCTTCGCCGGAATCGCCCTCCTCGTCGGCATCTTCCTGATCGTCAACACCTTCTCGATGCTGGTCGCCCAGCGCACCCGCGAGATCGGCCTGATGCGGGCGATCGGCTCCAGCCGCGGCCAGGTCAACCGTTCTGTGCTCGTCGAGGCGCTGCTGCTCGGATTCGTCGGCTCCGTCGCGGGCGTCGCCGCCGGCGTCGGCCTCGCCGTCGGTCTGATGAAGCTGATGTCGGCGACGGGCATGAACCTCTCCACCGCCGACCTGACCGTGAAGTGGACGACCCCTCTCGTCGGCATGACGCTCGGCGTCGTCGTCACCGTCTTCGCCGCGTACATCCCGGCCCGCCGGGCCGGCAAGGTCTCCCCGATGGCCGCCCTGCGCGACGCCGGAACTCCGGCGGACGGCAAGGCCGGCCGGGTCCGCGCCCTGATCGGCCTTCTCCTCACCGGCGGCGGCGCCGCGGCACTGATGGTCGCCACGCAGGCCGACAAGGCGCGCGAGGGCTCGATGTTCCTCGGCCTCGGCGTGGTCCTGACCCTCATCGGTTTCGTGGTCGTCGGCCCGCTGCTGGCGGGCGTCGTGGTCAGGGTGATCAGCGCGCTGGTGCTGCGGATGTTCGGCCCGGTCGGCCGCATGGCCGAGCGCAACGCACTGCGCAACCCACGCCGTACGGGAGCGACCGGCGCCGCCCTGATGATCGGCCTCGCCCTGGTGGCGTGCCTGTCGGTGGTCGGCTCGTCCATGGTCGCCTCGGCGACCGAGCAGCTCGACAAGTCGGTCGGCGCCGACTTCATCATGCAGTCCGCCGGCAACGACGGCCGGGCCATCGTCCCGCAGGCCCAGCGGGCCCTGGAGCGGACACCGGGCATCGAGTACGTCACCGAGTACAAGGGCATGCCGGCGAAGATCACCGCGCCGGACGGCAAGGCGGAGGACGAGCAACTGGTCGCCGCCGACCCGACGTACGCGCAGGACCTCCGTCGCGAGACCGTCGCCGGCGAGCTCTCGGCCGCCTACGGGAAGAACGCGATGTCCGTCGGTGACGCCTACGCCGAGCGCCATGGCGTCAAGGTCGGCGACACGATCAAGGTCGCGTTCAAGAACGGCGGGACGGCCGGTCTGAAGGTCGCGGCGATCACCTCCGACGACACGAGCGTCGACAAGGGCGCGATGTACATGAACATCACGACCGCCGCGCAGTATGTGCCCGCCGACAAGATGCCGAAGAACATGATCATGTTCGCGAAGGCGGAGGACGGCAAGGAGAAGGAGGCGTACGCCGCCCTCAAGAAGTCGCTGGCCAAGTACCCGCAGTACAAGGTGCAGAACCAGACCGACTTCAAGGCGGACCTGAAGAAGCAGGTCGGCCAGCTGCTGAACATCGTCTACGGCCTGCTGGCACTCGCCATCATCGTCGCCGTGCTGGGTGTGGTGAACACCCTCGCCCTGTCGGTGGTCGAGCGGACCCGGGAGATCGGTCTGATGCGGGCGATCGGCCTCTCGCGCCGCCAGCTGCGCCGCATGATCCGCCTGGAGTCCGTCGTCATCGCCCTGTTCGGCGCGCTGCTCGGCCTCGGCCTGGGCATGGGCTGGGGCACGGCGGCCCAGAAGCTGCTGGCGCTCGAGGGCCTGGGCGTCCTGGAGATCCCGTGGCCGACGATCACGACGGTCTTCGTGGCCTCGGCGTTCGTGGGTCTGTTCGCCGCGCTGGTGCCGGCGTTCCGGGCAGGACGGATGAACGTGCTGAACGCGATCGCCTCGGAGTAGCGGCGACAGCGGACGCGGCGGCCGACGACGGCGGTACGGGGGTCCGTCGCGGTGACGGGAGTCCCGTCGCGGTACAGGGGGGGCGGCCCCGGGTGTTCTGGCGAACACCCGGGGCCGTCGTGCGTGATCCGCGGCGGGCCGGCCACGGCACGATCGCCGCGGATCACGGATCGCGCACCAGGGCCGGTCCGCCCCGGGTCGCACACCGGTGCCGTCCCTCGCGGCACCCCCGCCACCCGATTGCGGACGCGGCCGTCACACCACCGACGTACGCTGGAGACCCCCGGCCCGTTCGACGTGTCGGGTCGTTCGCGTTGCCCACCCCCCAGTCCTCGGATGGAAGCCCTTCATGAGCCTGCACGGTCTGCTCGATGCCGTCGTACGTGACCCGGCGCTCGCCGAAGCGGTCAAGGCGGCCGCCGACGGCCGCCGGATGCACGTCGACCTGGTGGGCCCGCCCGCCGCGCGGCCCTTCGCGGTCGCCGCGCTCGCCCGCGAGGCCCGGCGGACCGTGCTGGCCGTCACCGCGACCGGCCGGGAGGCCGAGGACCTGGCCGCCGCGCTGCGCTCCCTGCTGCCGGGCGAGGGCGTCGTCGACTACCCCGCGTGGGAGACCCTGCCGCACGAGCGGCTCTCGCCCCGCTCCGACACGGTCGGCCGCCGGCTCGCCGTGCTGCGCCGCCTCGCGCACCCGTCGGCGGACGATCCGGCCGCAGGTCCCGTCAGCGTCGTCGTCGCACCCGTACGGTCGGTGCTGCAGCCGCAGGTCAAGGGGCTCGGCGACCTGGAGCCCGTGTCGCTGCGCACCGGGCAGCAGGCCGATCTGAACGAGGTCGTCGACGGTCTCGCGGCCGCCGCGTACGCGCGGGTGGAGCTGGTCGAGAGGCGCGGCGAGTTCGCGGTGCGCGGCGGCATCCTGGACGTCTTCCCGCCCACCGAGGAGCACCCCCTGCGGGTGGAGTTCTGGGGCGACGACGTCGAGGAGATCCGCTACTTCAAGGTCGCCGACCAGCGCTCGCTGGAGGTCGCCGAGCACGGGCTGTGGGCGCCGCCCTGCCGTGAGCTGCTGCTCACCGAGGACGTGCGCCGACGGGCCGCGGCGCTGGCGGAAGAGCACCCGGAGCTCGGTGAACTGCTCGGCAAGATCGCCGAGGGCATCGCGGTGGAGGGCATGGAGTCCCTCGCCCCGGTCCTCGTCGACGACATGGAACTGCTGCTGGACGTGCTCCCCAAGGGCTCCATGGCCGTGGTCTGCGACCCGGAGCGGGTCCGTACCCGGGCCGCCGACCTGGTGGCGACTTCGCAGGAGTTCCTCCAGGCGTCGTGGGCGGCGACCGCGGGCGGAGGAGAGGCGCCGATCGATCTGGACGCGGCCTCGCTGTGGGGGATCGCGGACGTGCGGGACCGGGCGCGCGAGCTCGGCATGATGTGGTGGTCCGTATCCCCGTTCGCGGCGGATGTCGACCTCGACGAGGACACGCTCAAGCTGGGCATGCACGCCCCCGAGACCTACCGCGGCGACACCGCCCGTGCGCTCGCCGACACCAAGGGCTGGCTGGCGGACGGCTGGCGCACGGTGTTCGTCACCGAGGCGCACGGCCCCGCTGCCCGCACGGTCGAGGTGCTCGGCGGCGAGGGCATCGCGGCCCGGCTCGACGCCGACCTCACCGACGTCTCCCCGTCGCTCGTCCATGTCGCCACCGGCTCCATCGACTACGGCTTCATCGATCCGGCGCTCAAACTGGCCGTGCTCACCGAGACCGATCTGACCGGCCAGAAGGCGGCCGGCAAAGACGGCCAGCGGATGCCCACCCGGCGCCGCAAGACAATCGACCCGCTCACCCTCGAGGTCGGCGACTACATCGTGCACGAGCAGCACGGCGTGGGCCGTTACCTGGAGATGGTGCAGCGCACCGTGCAGGGCGCGACGCGCGAGTACCTGCTGGTGGAGTACGCCCCGGCCAAGCGCGGCCAGCCCGGCGACCGGCTCTACATCCCCACCGACCAGCTGGAGCAGGTCACCAAGTACGTGGGCGGCGAGGCGCCGACGCTGCACCGGCTCGGCGGCGCGGACTGGACGAAGACGAAGGCGCGCGCGAAGAAGGCCGTGAAGGAGATCGCCGCCGACCTGATCAAGCTCTACTCCGCGCGGATGGCGGCGCCCGGGCATGCGTTCGCCCCGGACACGCCGTGGCAGCGCGAGCTGGAGGACGCGTTCCCGTACGTCGAGACGCCCGACCAGCTCTCCACGATCGCCGAGGTCAAGGAGGACATGGAGAAGACGGTCCCGATGGACCGGCTGATCTGCGGCGACGTCGGCTACGGCAAGACGGAGATCGCCGTGCGCGCGGCCTTCAAGGCGGTACAGGACGGCAAGCAGGTCGCGGTCCTCGTCCCGACCACGCTCCTGGTGCAGCAGCACTTCGGCACGTTCTCCGAGCGGTACTCCCAGTTCCCGGTGAATGTACGGGCGTTGTCCCGCTTCCAGTCGGATGCGGAGGCGAAGGCGACACTGGAGGGCCTGCGGGACGGCGCCGTCGACATCGTCATCGGCACCCACCGTCTCTTCTCCTCGGAGACGAAGTTCAAGGACCTGGGCCTGGTCATCGTCGACGAGGAGCAGCGCTTCGGCGTCGAGCACAAGGAGCAGCTGAAGAAGCTGCGGGCCAACGTGGACGTGCTGACGATGTCGGCCACCCCCATCCCCCGCACGCTGGAGATGGCGGTCACCGGCATTCGCGAGATGTCCACGATCACCACCCCGCCGGAGGAGCGGCACCCGGTTCTCACCTTCGTCGGCCCGTACGAGGAGAAGCAGCTCGGCGCGGCCGTCCGGCGTGAACTGCTGCGTGAGGGCCAGGTCTTCTACATCCACAACCGTGTGGAGTCGATCGACCGGGCCGCGGCCCGACTGCGCGACATCGTGCCCGAGGCCCGCATCGCGACCGCCCACGGCCAGATGCCCGAGTCGGCCCTGGAGCAGGTGGTCGTGGACTTCTGGGAGAAGAAGTTCGACGTGCTCGTCTCGACGACCATCGTCGAGTCCGGCATCGACATCTCCAACGCGAACACCCTGATCGTCGAGCGCGGCGACAACTTCGGCCTCTCGCAACTGCACCAGCTGCGCGGCCGTGTGGGCCGTGGCCGCGAGCGGGGCTACGCCTACTTCCTCTATCCGCCGGAGAAGCCGCTCACCGAGACCGCGCACGAACGTCTCGCCACGATCGCCCAGCACACCGAGATGGGTGCGGGCATGTATGTCGCGATGAAGGACCTGGAGATCCGCGGCGCGGGAAACCTCCTGGGCGGCGAGCAGTCCGGCCATATCGCGGGCGTCGGCTTCGATCTGTACATCCGCATGGTGGGCGAGGCGGTCGCCGACTACCGTGCCGCCGTCGAGGGCGGTGTCGAGGAGGAGCCCCCGCTCGAGGTCAAGATCGAGGTCCCGGTCGACGCGCATGTCCCCCACGACTACGCCCCGGGCGAGCGGCTGCGTCTGCAGGCGTACCGCGCCATCGCCTCGGCCAACTCGGAGGAGGACATCAAGGCGGTCCGCGAGGAGTTGACCGACCGCTACGGCAAGCTTCCCGAGCCGGTCGAGAACCTCCTCCTCGTCGCCGGCCTGCGCATGCTGGCCCGCGCCTGCGGCGTCGGCGAGATCGTGCTCCAGGGCTCCAACATCCGCTTCGCCCCGGTCGAGTTGCGCGAATCGCAGGAGCTGCGTCTGAAGCGCCTGTACCCGCGTACGGTCATCAAGCCGGCGATCCACCAGATCCTGGTCCCGCGCCCGACGACGGGCAAGATCGGCGGCAAGCCGGTGGTGGGGCGGGAACTGCTGGCGTGGACGGGTGAGTTCCTGACGACGATCCTGGGTTCGTAGCGGGTGCGCGGCAGCAACGGCCTCGGGGCGCGCCCTGCGGACGGGAGCGCCACGGTCATCCACACCGTTCCGTACTACGCCCAGTGGGCCTCGCCCGATCTGGTGCCCGCGATCATCGGTGGCACGATGCGGGCCGCCGACGACCCGTTGTGGGCCGAGTACGGGGCGAAGAGCCCGCAGGAGTACGAGTGGTGGTCCTGGCGGCTGTGCGGGATGGCCTGCCTGCGTATGGCACTCGGCTTCTGGCGGCACCCCGTACCGGCGCCCATGGCCCTGGCGGCGGAGTGCCTCGAGGCCGGGGCGTACGTGAAGCGTGCCGATGGCCTGGACGGGCTGATCTACGGGCCGTTCGCGTCCTACGCCGAGCGCAGATGGGGGCTGCATGCCCGGTCGCGCCCGCAGCTGCCCGGTGGCGAGATCCCCGAACTCGTCGCCTCAGGCAGACTGTTGCTGCTCTCGGTGCACCCGTCCATCCGTGAGCCGGCGGCCCCTTCTCCGCCGCACCGGGGCGGTCATCTGGTCCTGGCCGTCGGGACGACCGAGGACCATGTGGTGATCCACAACCCGTCCGGCTTCCCGGGCCACTCCCAGGAATTCGCCCGTATCCCCTGGAAGGTGCTGGACCGGTACTACGCCGGCCGTGGCGTGGAGCTGGGGCCTGGGCGGGCGTAAGGCTGTCGCCGTCCGCCTGGTTCCTGCATCGCAGGTGAGCGTGCGTACGATCGGCGGGGGAGGGTGTCGTGTCGAAGCCGCAGCGGACCAACAGGTCCGGACAGCAGAAGAAGCACAACAGCGAGGAAGAGGGGTGCTGCGCGGGGGCGCTCGACACCTGGGTCGGGTACAGCCGTTGCTGTCCTGCCATGTGGCTGACGGTTCTGCTTCTCGCAGTCTGCCGCCCTTCGGCAGGGGCAGCCCGGTCCGGTGAGGACCCCGCGGCTCCACGGCCGGCCGGCCGTGCGGCCGCCGGGATGTATGCGGCCGTGCGCCACTACCGCACCGTGATCAGCCCCGCCCGGCCTGCGTGCTGCACGTACACGCCGACCTGTTCCACCTACGCCGTGCAGGCTCTGCACCGGCACGGCGCGCTTCGTGGCGGACGCCTGATCCTGGCCCGGCTGCTGCGCTGCCGTCCGCAGGCCGCCCGGCGGCGCGGCTTCCGGGACCCTGTGCCGGACTGAAGAGCTACCCACCGACTCCGACGGAGCCGCGAACCACCGAGCCTCGCCCTGTACGGATCACGGCGAGAGCCGATGGCCTCCATGCGTGTTCGGCTTGGTTGCGGCAGCGATGACGCAGTGATCTCGCTGCGAGCCTCTCGCTGCTTGCCTGATCCGAACGGGTCTCGTCGCCCGGGGCGACAGGCGCCGTCACGCCTCGCGCGGGCCCGAAAGTGGTTGCCCGCGGCGGCTGGGAGCCAGAAGACTCGCCGACGACCGCCTGCGCCATCGCAGGGAATGCGACGAAGGAGCACAACACCCATGCACAAGAAGCTCGTTGGCGTGATCGTCGGGGTGCTGGCCGCCCTGGCCTTCGGTACCGGTCTCGCCCACCCCGGTGGTACCGACCTCGCGTTCGGTACCGGGCTCGACCACCCGGGCGGCGCCGACTGGGCCGCGGGCAGCGGTCCGAGCGTCCAGGTCGCGCTCGCCGGGCGCTGACCGGAGCCGGTCGGCCGTCCGGAAGTCCCGGTCGGCCGGTCCGGCGTGGTCCCGCCCCCTGTCCCGTCGCCCGCCGTGGTCAATGGCCCGGCGTGCTCACTGCGCCGGGCCGAACATCATGTGCGTGAGCTCCCGGAACGTCTCCGCCGGATCGCGGCCGTCCAGCGGGCGGTCCAGGTTGCGGGTCAGCAGCAGCGTCGCGAAGCCGTGAGCGGCCGACCAGGCCGCGATTCCCATCAGCGTGGGGTCCGCGGCAGGACTCCGTTCCACCACGCCCGACCGCAGTTCGGCGTCGGCGCGGGCTTTCGCCGCCAGCAGGTCGGGGTCGTCGGGGCGGAGCAGTTCCGGCTGGAACATGACCTGGAAGTGCGCGGGGTGCCCGACCGCGAAACGCACGTAGTGCACCCCTCGCTCCCGCAGGTCGGGTGCCGCGGCGAGGGAGGTTGCCAGCAGGTCGAAGCCCTCGGCCGCGATGGCCGTGAGCAGGCCCGCCCGGTCCTTGAAGTGATGGGCCGGGGCCGCGTGCGAGACACCCGCGCGGCGGGCGAGGTCGCGCAGGCTCAGGGCGGAGGGGCCCTCCGCGGCGATGACGTCGAGGGCGGCGCTCAGCACGGCGCGGCGCAGATCGCCGTGATGGTAGGTCGGTCGGCTCATGGGATCAGGCTACGCGGAATCTAGGCATTGACAAGTTCCTCCGGCTCGCGCAATCTGGTCGGTGTCTAGATAGTCCATGCGGATCGAGGAGGGGTCATGCCGGAGGACCTGGGACACGTACGGCAGATGTGGCATCTGCTGGAGCCCCTGCACGCGGTGCTGTACTACGCGCCGGAAGCGTTCGAGGAGGCCGCGGCGCTCGGCTACCGGACCGACGAGCGCTGGCCCAGCTACTTCGCCTGGCGCGCAGCCCCGCTCGGGCCGGCCACCGCGGGCCAGGTGACCTCGGCGTTCTACAGCTTCAGCCCCGAGATGGTGGCGCGGTACGTGCCCGACGCCTGGCGCGCCGCCACGCCCGACGCCGTGCTCGCCGCCAGGCTGCGGGCGGTCGACCGGACCTACCGTGCCGTCCTCGGGGACGCGGCCGACTCCGCGGAGCTCGCCGAGGCGGCGGTCCTGACCCGGCGTGCGGCCGAGGCCGCGGAGCCGGCGGGGCGGCCGCTCGCCGCGGGCAATGCCGCGCTGCCCTGGCCCGACGCACCGCACCTGGTGCTCTGGCAGGCCGCGACGATCCTGCGCGAGCACCGCGGGGACGGCCATCTCGCCGCGCTGCTGACCGCCGGTCTCGACCCCGTCGAAGCGCTCGTCTCGTTCGCGGGCGTCGGGGCGGCTCCGGTGAAGGTCTTCGAGAGCCGCGGCTGGAGCGCGGCGCAGTGGGACGCTGCGCGCACCCGGCTCGTCGGGCGGGGACTGCTGGACGAGCACGGTGTGGCCACCGCGGCAGGGCGCGAGCTGCGCTCCGGCGTCGAGCGGCGTACGGACGAGCTGGCCGCCGCGCCCTGGGCCGCGCTCGGCGCCGAGGGCGGGGCGCGGCTGGCGGAACTGCTCGGCACGTACTGGGTCGCGATGCTCGGTACCGGCCTGCTGCCCGGCGAGAACACCCTTGGTATCGGCAAGGTGTGACCGGTATCGGCGCAGTGCGGCGAGCGGGCGGTGACGGGCGGCCACAACGGAACACCGCCCCCGGTGGCCGGCTCGGCTCCGGTGGGCGGTGCGTGTGCGTGTGCGTACTTGTGTCTGGTTCCTAGAACCTTTCGGCGCTCCCCATGCAGTAGTCCTTCCGAAGGGAACAGGTTCCCTTTCGACCGTACCCGCACTCGGAAGGTTTCGCGCGTCGAGGCCGACGGCCTGGGCGCGGCGGCCGTCGGCGGCCACGGCCGACCCGCCCGGGAACGTCCGGATGAGCACTGGATGAACACTGCGGGAAGGCCGCTTTTCCGGGGCCTTCGGCCGCCGCGGCCATGTTTACAGTGCACGGACGTGGGCCGACCGGGAGATGAGTCGATGAGCAGTGGTGCAGGTGTTCAGGCACCGGAGGCGGACGCCGCACCCAATCGGACACAGGAAGCACAGCCGGTGGTACACAGCGTGATCCCGGCGCCCCGGGCGGCCGAGCGGGCGGTCGCGACGCCCCGGGCCCACGACCGGATGCGCGCTCTCGACGGTCTGCGCATCCTCGCGGCGCTGAGCGTGTGTCTCTACCACTACGCCGGCCGGTCGTCGACGGGCGAGTTCTGGGGCGGCTCCCCGAAGGAGCTCTTCCCCGGGCTGTCCTCCGCGGCCGCCTACGGATGCCTCGGCGTACAGCTCTTCTTCGTCATTAGCGGCTTCGTCATATGCATGAGCAGCTGGGGCAAGTCGCTGGGACACTTCTTCCGCTCACGCGTCTCGCGGCTCTACCCCGCCTACTGGGTCGCCATCCTGCTGACCACGGCCGCCTGTGTCGTGCTGCCGTCCGTCAGCGAGCCCCTGCGGCTCAACGAGATCCTGGTCAACTTCACCATGCTGCAGCAGCCGATGGGCGTCGACCGCGTCCTCGGCGTGTGCTGGACGCTCTGGGTGGAGGCCCGGTTCTATCTGCTCTTCGCGCTGTTCGTGGTGTGGAAGGGCGTGACCTACCGGCGGGTGGTCGTCTTCTGCTGTCTGTGGACCGTGGCCGGGGTCCTGGCCCGCGTGGCGGACAACCCGCTCGCCGACGAGATCGTCATGCGCGACCACGCCCCGTTCTTCATCGGCGGCCTCGCGCTCTACCTCATCCACCGGCACGGCAGCGACCTGCTGCTGTGGGGCATCGTCGGAGTCAGCTGGGCGCTGGGCCAGCGCTACTCCACCAGCGCGTTGTGGCACCCCGACTCCGCCCATGTCTACATCGAGCGCAGCCCGTACGTGATCCTGGCCGTCGTGACCTTCGCGTTCGGCTCGGTCGCGGCCGTGGCCCTCGGCGGGCTGCGGTGGGCCAACTGGCGCTGGCTGACGGTCGCCGGGGCGCTCACGTACCCCTTCTATCTGGTGCACGAGCATCTGGGCTGGTTCGCCATCTCCGTGCTGCACCGCAAGTTCCACCTCGGCCACTGGCCGACGCTGGCGGCCACCGTCTGCGGGATGCTCCTGCTCGCCTGGCTGATCCACCGGCTCGTGGAGAAGCCGCTCGGGCCGTGGATGCGGCGGTCGATGGAGACCCAGGCCGCGCGGCTGAAGTCGTCCTAGAGCCGGAGCCGGTCACCCTCTTCCCGGCACCTCCCCCAGCGCCGGTAGGGTGCGCGCGTGAACAGGCTCCGGGATCGGATATCGCGCGCGGGTACGGCGGGTTGTGCCGTTCTCCTCGGCGCGGCGGCGCTGACAGGCTGTACGGGGAGCGGGCTGAACGGCGAACCACGGCAGACGGCCCTTCCGAGCGGCGGCCTGAGCGTCAGTCCGCTGGCCAATCGGGACGGTACGCGGCCGGGTCTCGCGCCCGTCGACTCCGAGGGCGACAAGGCGGCGGCCCGCGACCTGATCGCCGCGCTGGCCACGAAGGGGCGTGGCCCCAGGACCGGTTACGCCCGGGACGAGTTCGGCTACGCCTGGATGGACACGGCGGACGGTGTACCGCTGGCCCGCAACGGCTGCGACACCCGGAACGATCTCATCCGCCGGGACGGTCAGAAGCTGCGCTTCCGTGACGGTTCCGACTGTGTGGTCGTCGCCATGATGCTGAACGATCCGTACACCGGCCGGACCATCGAGTGGCGCAAGCAGCGGGCCGCCGAGGTGCAGATAGACCATGTCGTCCCGCTGTCGTACAGCTGGCAGATGGGCGCGGCCCGCTGGGACCAGGCCAAGCGGCGCCGACTGGCCAACGACCCCCTGAATCTGCTGCCCGTCGAAGGCCGGGCCAACAGCGCCAAGAGCGACTCGGGACCCGCCTCCTGGCTGCCGCCCAGCCGGCCGGTCCGCTGCTCGTACGCGGTCCGGTTCGCGCAGGTGGCGGTCAAGTACGAGCTGCCGGTGACCGCCGCGGACAAGCGGACGATGCTCGCCCAGTGCGGCGGCTGACACTTCTTTCCCCGACGGCGTGTGCCCGGCCGACGCCTCTTGGCCGGCGGTACGTCCCCGGCTCCCGCCCGGCGTGCTCACACGTCCCCGGCCGATGCATCGGACCGCCGGACGCCGTCACTCGCGATGCGTCGTCTCTGCGTATGCCGCGTGCCGCACATCCATGTCCTCGTGCCGCCGCAACTGCCGCAGCAGTGTCCGCCACTCTTCGGGCCAGCCGAGCCGCGGGCCCAGCCTGGACACCAGGCCGAGCGCGAGGATGCCGGTGGCGACCGAGCCGTCCGCCGCGAGGCGCCGGGCCGCGGCCAGTGCGGTCTCCGGGTGCTCGGGCGCCCGCCCGTGGACGTACCCGCGTGTCGCGAGCTGCCTGCCCATGTCGGCGGCGAGGACCCGGCGTCCGTCGACCGCGTCCGCCAGAGCGCGAAGCCGTGCCATGAGCTCGGGGAGGTCCGCGTGGACGTCCACCAGCATGCGCAGGAGACCGGCACGGGCCTCCACAAGGGACGGATCGTCCGCCAGCTGCTGTGCCAGTGACTCCTTCACCCGGCGCCCGGAGGAGTCCTGGGGCGTGTCGGGCAGCCCGGTCACCAGATACAGCAGGCGCTGGCGGGCAGGCAGGTCCCGGTCGGCCAGCGCCTCGTAATCGCCGCGCCGCATCGCCGTGAGCAGCTCGGCCACCGTCGTGTGGAACAGGCTTCCCTCGGCGGCGCCGCCGACCGGGTGGGGGAGCCCGGAGGTGGCCAGCTCGACGAGGGCCCAGGAGGCCTGGCGCCAGTTGGTCCGCTCGTTCAGGTCGGTCACCGCACGGCCGAGGAGGGATGCCACCTCAGGTGCGTAACCGGACCACTTGGGCAAGGCGTTCAGAGCTGGGTACGTGACCTCAGGGTGAGCCGACCGGCAGGTGTCGCCGACCAGCCGGGCACAGCGGGGGCGGTGCGCCTCGGGGATCTCCCAGGGACTGATCCCCACGAATGCGTGCTGGACCTGCGGTGCGCCCTGCGGGGCCTCGGTGAGGACGTCCCACATCTCGGGCGCGCCCAGCAGTCCGGCGGCCACGGACACGATCGCCGCCTGGACGTCCGGGTGCTGCTCCGGTGCCCGGTAGGCGGCCGCGAGCAGTCCGGCGGCCTGCCGTACGGGCAGGAACCGGGCCGCGAGGCGGACCGCCTCCTTGCGGCTGGTCACCTTCACGCCCTGCGCAGAGCTCAGCAACCCACCGAGCCGCACGCCGAGTTCGGACGGCTGCGCGAAGCGGGCCACGCGGGTCGCCGCGTACACCGCCACCCGTGCGCGGTCGCCCCCGGCGTGGGCGAGCAGCACGGGCAGTGTCTCCTCGGGCAGGTCGGTCCACGGCAGTGCGCCCAGCGCGGCCTCGGCGATGACCACCTCCGGCGCCTCGGCGTGTTCGAGCGCCAGCCGTCGTCCGTGCACCGGCACCCGTGCCGCTTCCCGGAAGACGCGAGCCCGGTCGTACGCCGGGCGGGTCTCGTCCGCGACCGCCGCGGCGGCCAGCCGGATCGCCGCGTCCTGCTGGCGGGGCAGCCATCGGCCGGCGTCCCCGAGCAGGGGCAGCGGCCGGCGGCTGCCGGGCACCAGGAAGCGCCCGTACGGCGGTTCGTCGCCGAGCAGCACGTCCAGCAGATCCGTACGGCGCCGGGTCAGTACCTGCTGTACGGGGGCGAGGACCGCGGCCGACGGTTCGAGTTCGAGGATGCGCTCCGCCCGCTCGTCGCGGGTCGCCGGTGCGTCCAGCCAGAGGCCGGCCGCCGTCGAGAACGCGTGATGGGAGCCGTACGCCAGCGCGTCCTCCAGCATCCGCTGGAGCTCGGGCATCCGGCGGGCCCGGTGTCCGAGCGCGGCGGTCAGCGCGAACAGCAGCCGGTGGTCGGCCTTGTCGCACGCCGCCTCCAGCCAGGGGCGCAGGACCTCGAAGACCTGGTGCTCCTGGCCGCGGCGCAGCGTGCGGTGCAGCGGTCCGAAGTCGGTGACCCCGACATGCGCGGTGATGCGCTCCAGCGCACGCAACGCCCAGCCCAACAGGGCGGATTCACCCTTCGCGCCGACGCCCGCGTTGTCCGGGCCGGCGTCCGTGCCGCCCGCGGTCTCCGTGGCGCCCTCGACCAGCAGGCCGACGGCGAGACGGCGCAGCGCGTCCCTGGTGGCCGTCGAACTGTCCCTGGCCTCAAGGGCGTCGAGCAGAATGTGGTCGAGCGCCGCGACGTCCTGCGGCGCGAACAGTGCGGGGTGCAGGTCGGCGAGCGCGCCGAGTGCCGTGGAGCGTACCGGGTCCTGCTCGTTGCGCAGCCGCTGCATCAGGGTCAGCAGGTCCGCCATGGCGGACCGCTCGCCGCTGCGGCCGGTGCAGGCGACCAGCAGCGGCCACACCAGTGCGCGGTCGTCCGGGTCGGACCGTTTCAGAGCGGTGAGCAGCTCGGGCCTGGCCTCGTCCAGCGGGCCGTGCGCCAGTGTGTCCAGGACGTCGTGCCAGTCCCACCCCGCCGCGGGCCCCTTGGCCACCCAGTACCGGACCTCCGCCCAGCGCCGTTCGCGTGGCAGCAGCTTCAGTACGTCATCCGTCGGGTGGTGGTCGGCGATGCCGTCCATCGCCGCGTCGAAGAAGTCGCCGCGCCGGCTCGGAGGCATCGCCTTGAGCAGGTCGGTGAGGTGCTGCCGGTTCCTCCAGTGCCGGCCGAGCATGGGCAGCGACGGCGGGTCGGCCTGCACGAGCTTGCGCAGTACGCCGGGGGAGGGCAGGCGTTCATAGCGCTGCTGCTCCCGGTCCGGCGAGACGATCCAGCGCACGATGCGTTCCGCGTCGGCGGTGACCAGGAGGCCGAGTCGGTCCCACAGTTGCCACGGCAGGGCGGCCGGGCCGTGGCGCTCCAGCAGCGTGAGCACCCGCTCCGGCCGGGCCGCGGCGGCGACCGCGACGCCGGAGGCGTTCCGCTCCCACCAGTTGGCCCGCAGATGCTGTTGGCTCTGCTCGGCGAGTTCGCGTTCTGCGTGGTCGAGCAGCAGGTCGGGGTGGGTGCGGGCGAACCTGGTCCAGGAACCGAAGGCATGGGCGAGCTCGGGCAGCAGCGCAGCCACGAAGTCGGCGGAACAGGCCGCCAGCAGACGGGTCGCCTCCCCGTCGCCCCACTCCTCGCGCAGCCGAACCACCAGGCGTTCGGCGAGCGCGGTGCGGCGGCCGGCCAGCACGACGCCCGCGAGCCGGTTCCGGGTCGCCGCGGATGCACCGGCGTAGGCGGACTCGATCGCCTCGTCCGCGAGCGGCAGCGTCCGCGCGGCGCGCAGGGCGTATCCGCTGACGACACGGTCCGGATCGGTCAGCCGGGCGGCCAGGAAGCCGGCCTGTCCGCCGGCCAGCGCGGCAAGGGCCGCCAGCCTGCGCTCGTACGGCCCTCGGCGGTCCAGCTCCTCGAGCAGGGAGGTCAGTTCCGCGCCGGAGAGTGACTGTGCGGTGCGGGCCGTGTGGCGCAGACGCTCGGGGAACGGCAGTGGTTCGAGAGCGGCGAGCAGCTCACCGGCGGTTTGCGACATGGGGGTGATTGTGTCTCTCGTCCCGGGGATGGATCACATGATTTTCGCTCCGCCGGGACGGCAGTACCCGCTGGGACGGAAATACCCGCTGGGACGGCGGACGGCCGATGGCTAGCCTGCCGGGATGGATCTGACCATCACCACGCTCGCCGAGCGCCCCGAACTGCAGGACCCCATGTGGCAGATGATTGACACCTGGCCGGAGTTCGTGACCAACGATCCGGTCGGCTGGGCGTACATCGGGCGGATCGTCGCCGAGCTGCCCGAGTACGTGCTCGTCGCCACCGATCCCGAAGGGAGCGTCGTGGGGCGGGCGTTCAGTGTTCCGTTCCAGCAGGCGGCCGAGGGACGGGAGGCACTGCCGGACGGCGGCTGGGACCAGGTGATGCTGTGGGCGTTCTCCGACCTGCGGCACGGGCGCGCCCCGGACCTCGTGAGCGCGATCGAGATCACCGTGGCGGGGGACCGGCAGGGCCAGGGCATCTCCGGCCTGATGCTCGCCGCGATGCGCGACAACGTACGCCGTCTCGGCTTCTCGGAACTGATCGCACCGGTGCGCCCGAGTGCGAAGAGCGCCGAGGCGGACGCGCTGATCCATGAGTACGCGTACCGCACCCGTGAGGCGGACGGGCTGCCGCACGATCCGTGGCTGCGGGTGCACGTCCGGGCCGGCGGGGTGATCGAGAAGGTGGCGCCCGCCTCGATGACGGTCGCCGGATCGCTGGAGCAGTGGCGCCGGTGGACCGGACTGCCCTTCGCGGAGACCGGACCGGTCGAGGTGCCGGGTGCGCTGCTGCCGGTGCACTGCGATGCGGAGCGCGGGTACGCGGTGTATGTCGAGCCGAATGTGTGGGTGCGGCACCGGGTCTGAGCGGTGAGCGCACCCGTGAACGCGTGAAGGCCGCCCACCGGGCGGCCTTCACGCGTCAGATGCCCTCATTCCGGGAGCTCGAAGATGTCCTTGTCCGCGGGCTTCTTCGCCACGACCGGCTTGTTGAAGTCCGAGAAGGCGATGGTCCCCGGCTCTTCGCCGCCCTTCTGGTCGATCCTGAGCAGGTACGGCTTGCCTTCGGTGGCGACGTACATCGTGTAGGTCGCGTCGCCGTCGGCCTCGGTCAGCATCAGTGCCTTGCGGCCGTCGACGGTGGTCTGCCTGCCCCGGCGCGCTTCGGTGTCGTTCGCCTCGATGTCGCCCAACAGCTGGTCGAGGTCGCACAGTTCGAGTTCCTCGGCGGCCTCCTCGTCCGAGGCGTCGGTACGGACCCAGCGGCCCTTGAGCAGCTTCAGGGTTGCCTGCGCCTCGGCGGCGGGCTCACCCTTGAGCTCCTCCCGCAGGAAGGCCTCGTCGAAGCGGAGGTAGGCGGCCGGGCCGATCTTGATGAGCTCGGCAGTGCCCGTCGCGCCGACGGACAGCGTGCCCGCGCACTTCCCGTCCTTGCCGGTGGCCATGTAGGCCTTCAGCGGGCCGTCCTCGGTCGTGAAGTCCACGTCCAGCGTCAGCGACGAGGCCTCCTTGGTGGCCTGGACGGAGCGCTCGGCGATCTCCGGGCCGGACAGACCTGCGAACGGGCCGGCGGGCGCGGTCCGCTCGGCCCGGTCCTCGCCGATGACCGGGCCGCAGGCGGTCAGGGCGAGGACTGCGACGGAGCAGAGCGCCGTGGAGCGCGGTGCGGTGGAGCGGAGTGCGGCGGGCGGGCGGCGGCGCGGGCTGTCGTCACGCATCTCGGTCTCCAGGAACGAAAGGTGTGGGGGAGAGGGGGGTGCCCGCGGTGAGCGGGTCCGTGGCGGACGCTGGTCCGCCCGACGTCAGAGCTTCAGCTCCCAGACGGTCGCGTTGTACTCGAAGCCCGGGCTGACCTCGACGGTCAGGTTCTTGGCGTCGGCCGGGGCGTCGAAGGCCCAGTCCGCGGTGACCTTCTTGCCGGGCAGGATGGTGCCGTCGATCGGCGCGCTGAGCTTGCCGTCGAAGATCTGCTCGGCCTCGACACCGTCCTTGCCGGCGCGGGCGTCGGCGGTGACCAGGTTGGCGTCGAACTTCTCCTTGCCGGTGTTCTCGATGACGACGGTGACCTTGTAGGCCTTGTTGCCCTTGGTGTGGCCCACGGCGAACTCGTCCGGGGTGTACGGCTTGGCGGCGGACACGGTGACGGTCAGACCGTCGTCGTACTCGGCGCCGTCGCCGGCCTCCAGCGCCTTGCCGGTGACCTCCTCGCCCTCCTCCGCCTTCTCCAGGGGCTTGTCACCGCCCGGCTTCTTCGAGGCCGAGGAGCCGTTCGTGGCCTTGTTGATCTCGTCGACCGCCTCGTCCACGGCCTTGAAGGTGATCACCGCGCCGACCACCGAGAGGATCAGCGCCACCAGGCCGAGCACCGCGCCGGTGGTGGTCACTCCCTTGTTGGCGGCCTCGCCACGCTTGACCCGGCCCCGTCCGGAGAGGCCCAGGATCAGGGCGATCAGGCCGAGGATGCCCGCCAGCCAGAAGAAGAAGGGGATCAGGCCGGACAGGGTGCCGATGATGCCGAGCACCAGGGCGGCCGTGCCGAGGCCGTTGCGCAGGGGCTGCGCGGGCGCATGGCCGAACGGGGGCTGCTGCTGCTGCATGGACTGGGACATGGATGTCCTCCGGGACATGGAGATGTGGCCGGGGTTTGTGAAGACCCCGTGTAAGGACGAGTTAATAAGACCAGAGCTTGTGAACCGAGTCAACACTGTTTCAGGATGAGGATTCGGTCCACAATGTGAAAGGGTCTCTCGTCTGTGTGCTCGGTATGCTCGATGGCACAACAAGGGCGGGTACAACGGTCGTGACGGATGAGGGAGTTGGCCTGTGCCGAACAGTTCGAGCGAGGTGACCGCTGCTGGCATCGCCCGTCTGGCGGGGGTCGGACGTGCCGCGGTCAGCAACTGGCGACGTCGCCACGCCGACTTCCCCAAGCCCGTCGGCGGCTCCGAGACCAGTCCGTCCTTCGCTCTCGCCGAGGTCGAGCAGTGGCTGCGCGACCAGGGGAAACTTGCCGAAGTTCCGCTCCGTGAACGGGTGTGGCAGCAGCTCGCCTCCCACCCCGCAGGCGCCGTCACCGCACTGGTCCATGCCGGCTGCACCCTGCTGCTCGTACGCGACCGGCCCACCGTCTGGCTGGAGGCGGCCGCCGTCTCCGACGAGCGGCTCGCCCAACTGCTGCCTGCCGCCCTCGACGCGGTGCTCCGTCGGCGCCTCGGCACGTCCGCCGCGTCTGTGAACACCTCCGCCGCCGGTGCCTTTGCCCCACGAGGGGACACCTCGGCCGGTCCGGTCGCAGCTGTGAACACCCCCGGCGCCGCCGCGCTGCTCCCCTCGGTCCCGCTGCTGCGCGGCGTCGCCGAACTCTCCGCCGAGCTCGGTGCCGCTCAGGCCTTCGAGTTTCTCGTCGGCCGCCAACTCGACGCCAACCCCCGCCAGTACACGCTGACTCCACCCGGCCCCGCCGCCCTGATGGCCGCGCTCGCGGGCCCCGCCCGTACCGTGCTCGACCCCGCGTCCGGCACCGGAGCCCTGCTGCGCGCCGTCGACCGCCCCGAAGCGCTGTACGCCCAGGAGGCCGACCCCGAGCTGGCCGCGGTCACCGCTCTGCGCCTCGCCCTGCACACGGACGCCGAGGTACGGGCAGGATGCGGCGACGCCCTGCGTGCCGACGCCTTCCCGCAGCTGGCCGCCGACGCGGTGCTGTGCCACCCGCCGTTCAACGAACGCAACTGGGGCCATGACGAACTCGCCTACGACCCGCGCTGGGAGTACGGCTTCCCCGCCCGTACCGAGTCCGAGCTGGCCTGGGTCCAGCACGCCCTTGCCCGGCTGCGCCCCGGCGGCACCGCCGTCCTGCTGATGCCGCCCGCCGCCGCCTCCCGCCGCTCGGGCCGCCGCATCCGGGCCGGACTGCTGCGCCGCGGCGCGCTGCGGGCCGTCGTCGCCCTGCCCCCCGGCGCCGCACCGCCGTACGGCATCCCCCTGCACCTGTGGGTGCTGCGCAAGCCCGATGCCGGGCAGCCGCCCGCGCCCGAGGTGCTGCTCGTCGACACCACCGAGCTGGCCGGGGCGGGCGGGGGCGGCCGTGACCGGCTCGACTGGCAGGCCGTGCAGAACGCGGTGCTGGAGGCCTGGCCGCCGTTCGACCGGCAGGGCACGGCCGAGGAACAGCCCGGCGTCAGCCGCTCGGTCCCCGTCATCGAACTCCTCGACGACGACGTGGATCTGGCCCCCGCCCGGCATCTGCCGCCGGCCGCCGGCGGCGGGGCGGAGGAGCTGGCCCGGGTACGGGAGCGGCTGACCGACACCCTGCGGCTGACCGGCGAGCTCACCCCGCAGGCCGCTCGGTGCGCGGAGCCCGCGCACTGGCCCGCCACCACCGTCGGCGAGCTGGCCCGCGCGGGCGCGCTGGTGCTCAGTGCCGGAGCCGCGTCCACGGCCCTCACCCCGGCCCCGTCCGCTCCGAGCGAGGGCCAGGCCGTCCCTGTGCTCACCGAGCAGGACGTGCTCGCCGGGACCGCCCCCTCGGGCCTGCTCGCCGGGAGCACCGACGAGGAGCCGCCGGTGCGGGTCGAGGAGGGCGATGTCGTGGTGCCCGTACTCGGCGGCGGATCCGTCGTCCGTGTCGTCGACCGGGCCACCGCGGGTGCCGCCCTCGGCCGCAACCTCCAGCTCCTGCACCCCGACCCGGACGCGCTCGACCCGTGGTTCCTGGCCGGTTTCCTGCGCGGCACCGCCAACACCCGGCAGGCCAGCAGTTATGCCTCCACCGCCACCCGGCTGGACGTCCGCCGGCTCCAGCTGCCCCGGATGCCGCTCGCGGACCAGCAGCGTTACGGGGAACGCTTCCGTACCCTGGCCGCCTTCGAGGACGCGCTGCGTCTGGCCGGCCGGCTCGGTGAGCAACTCGTCCAAGGACTGTACGACGGGCTGACCGACGGCACCGTGCTCCCGGAGTGACGCAGTCCACGCCCGCGGAGTGACGCATCGGACACCGAGTCCGTACAACCGGGGACCCCTTGTCCTTGTCGGTGTATACGCTCAGTCCCCTACGCCTCGTCCCCAGGCCCGTCAGGAGCAGAAATGCACGGCCACGGCTATGTGCCGCCGCAGCCCCCGCGTCCGTCGACCGGTGTGCTGGTCGCCCTGCGCGCGCTCTTCGTGGCGCTGGCACTGCTCAGTTGCGGCCTGCTGTCATGGGCGACGATGCTGCGGATCGCGATCATGCGGCGCCGCCGGCTGGACTGGGTGCTGTTCTGGGTGAGCCTCGGCCTGGTGATCACGATCATGGTGGTCCTCGGCGAGTACGGCTCCGACTCGGAACTGGCCGCGACCGAGAACGACGACCTGCGGCCGATCGACGTCGTCTTCGTCATCGTGCTGTTCGGTATGGCGATCGGGATTCCGACCCACTACCTGGTCGCGGACATCCGCCACTACCAGGAGCCTGCCCCGGGCTGGAGGCCGCCGCAGGCGGGCTCGCCGTACGCGGCGGTCACCAATCCCTCGGCGCCGTACGGCACACCGCAGCGGCCGGCGGGATACGGCTACCCGCCCGTGCCGCCCCAGGCGCAGCCCCAGCCCATGCCTCGGTCCGCACCCACGCCTCCGCCCACGCCTGCTCCCACTTCCGCGCCCACCCCTCCGCCCGCACCCCCGCAGCGTGACAACCGTCCCCGCATCGACCAGGTCCGCGCCGAGCTCGACGAGCTGAGCGACTACCTCCGCAGGGAACAGGACGGCGGGCGGTGAACGGACGCGTCATCGCGAGCCGTTACGAGCTCGCCGGCCTCATCGGGCAGGGCGGCATGGGCCAGGTCTGGACGGCGTACGACGGGCGGCTCGACCGCCGGGTCGCCGTCAAGCTGCTGCGCCCCGACCTCATGGCCGCCGCCACCGCCGCCGACGAGATGCGCCGCCGGTTCGTGCGCGAATGCCGGGTGACCGCCCAGGTCACCCACCCGGGCCTGGTCACCGTCCATGACGCGGGCAACGACGGCGACGACCTGTTCCTGGTGATGCAGTACGTCGAAGGTGCGGACCTCGCCGACCATCTCGCGGAGCACGATCCGTACCCGTGGCAGTGGGCCGCTTCGGTCGCCGCCCAGCTGTGCGCGGTCCTCGGCGCCGTGCACGCGGTGCCGATCGTCCACCGCGACCTCAAGCCCCGCAACGTGATGGTGAAGCCGGACGGCACGGTCACCGTCCTCGACCTCGGCGTCGCCTCCGTCATCGACACGGACACCACCCGGCTCACCCACACCGGATCGCCCATCGGCAGCCCCGCGTACATGGCCCCCGAGCAGGCGATGGGCGGCGCGGTCGGCCCGTACACCGACCTGTACGCGCTCGGCGTGCTGTTGCACGAACTCCTCAGCGGCAACGTGCCGTTCGCGGGTTCCACCGCGCTCGGCGTACTGCACCGCCATCTGTACGAACCCCCGCTGCCCGTGCGCCAGCTGCGCCCCGACATACCCGAAGCCCTCGAAGCGCTGGTGCTGCGCCTGCTCGCCAAGGACCCGCAGCACCGCCCCTCCGGTGCGCAGGAGGTGTACGAGGCGCTGGTCCCGCTGCTGCCCGCGCGCGGCACGCCCCAGGGCCCGCTCGACCCGACCCGCCCGTTCCTGCGCCCGCACGCCCCTTGGCCGGACCGGGTGAGCACCCCGCCGCCCCCGGTCGCCCCGCCCGCACCGACCGCGCCCCGCCCCGATGTGGCGGCCGCGGTCGACGAGGTCAAGCGGCTGCTCGGCGAGGGCAGCATCACCCAGGCCGTGGACATCCTCGGCAACATCCTCCCGGCCGCGGCCGCCGAACACGGCGAGCACTCACCGGTGGTGCGGATCCTGCGCAAGCAGTACGCGACGACGCTGATGGACGACGGCCAGTACCGCCGCGCCCTGCCGGAACTGCGCCGCCTCGCCGACGACCGCACGGCGGAGGCCGGCCCGGCGGACCCGCAGTCCCTGCAGTACCGCTACGACGCCGCCCAGTGCCTGGAACAGCTCGGCCAGCCGGCCGCAGCGCTCGCCGAGTACCGCGCGGTGCTGCCCCACTACGAGGTGCAGCAGAAGTCGGGCGGCACGGACGCGGGCCGGGCCTTCGACGTCCGCCACCGCATCGGCCATCTGCTGCTCGCGGTCGGCGACCACACGGCGGCCCAGCACCAGTTCCGTTCCCTGCTGTACGACGCGGAGCGCGCGTACGGTCCGTACCACCAGCTCCCTGTGGAACTGCGCCGCGCGCTGGAGCGGCAGCAGCAGTTCCGGGCACGCTGACCGGTCCGGGGCGGCCTCAGGGCAAGGGCGGGAATCAAAGGGCCATCGGTGCCGCCGTGACCCCCATGACCAGGGAGTAGAGCGTGTCGTTCGCCGTGATGAAGAGACGGTTCCTCTTCGGGCCGCCGAAGCGGATGTTGGAGACCGTGTTGGGCACCAGGATGCGGCCGAGCAGGGTCCCGTCCGGGGCGTAGCAGTGCACTCCGTCGTCCATGGCCGCGGCCCAGAGATGGCCGGCGTCGTCGAAGCGGAGGTTGTCGAAACGGGCGGCTTTACGGGCCTTGGCCTCGGCGAAGATCTCGCCCTTTGACAGCGTGCCGTCATCGCGTACGTCGAAGACCCGGATGAAGCCTGCCCGGGTGTCGGAGACGAACAGTTGCCGCTCGTCGGCCGAGAAGACCAGGCCGTTCGGGGCGCCGAAGCAGTCGGCCACCAGGTGCACCGAGCCGCTGTCCGGGTCGATCCGGTAGACGTTGTTGGAGCCGATCTCGCTCTCGGCGCGGTGGCCCTCGTAGTCGCTGGTGATGCCGAAGTCCGGGTCGGAGAACCAGATCGATCCGTCGGACTTCACCGTGGCGTCGTTCGGGCTGTTGAGCCGCTTGCCCTGCCAGCGGTCGGCCAGCACCGTGAGCGTGCCGTCGTGCTCGGTGCGGGTCACCCGGCGGTTGCCCTGTTCGCAGGTGATCAGGCGGCCCTCGCGGTCGAGGGTGTTGCCGTTGGTGTGTCCGGCGGCGCGGCGGAAGACACTGACCGCGCCCGTCTCCTCGTCCCAGCGCAGCATCCGGTCGTTGGGGATGTCGCTCCAGATCAGCTGGCGCCAGGCCGGTATGTACAGCGGTCCCTCCGCCCAGCGGGAGCCCACGTGCAGCGTCTCCAGTTGCAGATCACCCGCGGCGCACTTCTCCGTACGGAACCTGTCGTCGAACACTTCGTACAGCGCGGGGCGGCCGGTGGCCATGTCCGTTCTCCCTCAGTCGTTCCGAGTTTCAAGAGCTGAATCGCATCCTGCTGATGTCGAGTATTACAGGATGACATATGGTCAGTGCACCCCATTGCATGAAACTGGTTCGGAGGAGGCCGTCATGGATGAAGTGGACCGGAAGCTGCTGACCCTGCTGCAGGAGGACGCCACACAGGCATACGCCGCCCTGGGCAAGGCCGTTGGGCTCTCCGCGGGCGCGGCCCATGAGCGGGTGCGCAAGCTGCGGGAGTCGGGGGTGATCCGCCGCACGGCGGTCGAGGTGGACCCCGCCGCGGTCGGCGGCGCGGTGCTGGCCTTCGTCATGGTCGACTCGTCCGCCTGGATGGGCGACTCCGGCGAACACTTCGCCGCGATCCCCGAGCTGCAGGAAGCCCACATCATCGCGGGCAGCGCATCGGTCCTGGTCAAGGTCAGGACGGGGACGACCGAGCAACTCCAGGACGTACTGCGGAGGTTGTACGCGATCGAGGGCGTCAGCGGCACTCAGGCGACGGTGGCCCTGGAGACGTTCTTCGAGAGGCCGGTGTCGACGGGAGCCTGAAGCACCTGTGCCCAGGAATGAGCAACTCTGCGTTCACGGCAGACAGGAGCCGCAGCCGGGCTGCGAACGCGACCCCGGCCGGGGGTGCCCATCCCTTGCCAGGGGCGCCCGCCCGGCCGTGCTGTGCTGTGCTGTGCCGGAGCGTGCGCTCCGGCACAGCGGCCGAGCCTTGCGACGGGACCATGTGGTCAGCGCTGGTTCAGGGGCAGCGTGACATCGAGGATCTTGCGCTGGTTCAGGGGCAGGGCGACGTCGACGACCTGCCGGTCGGACGGGAAGGTTCCCAGGTTGGTGGCGACGCCGTCCAGGATGTCGACCCTGTAGAAGCCGTACGAGCCGTTGGACCGCAGGGCGGCGTAGCCCTGGTTGGCACCGGACTTGGGCCAGTAGTAGATGTCGAAGCCTGCGGAGGGGCCCACGTCGAGCCCGAGGTTGCCGGTCGGGGCGAGGGTGCCCGCGTTCGCCGGGGACTGGATCGCGACCCGGTCGTTGTTGGTGTCGATGTCGAACAGCGTGGTCGCCGTCGCCGGATTCAGGTCGTTGTTGGTGTAGGCCGCGCCGGTCACCCCGAGCGCCGTCGAGGGCGGCACGGTCGCGTTGGTCAGTGTTCCGTCGTTGGTGGTGACCAGCGGTGCCGAGGGATCGTCGATGTTGTGGCGGAGGTTCTGCCCGGTGTCGCTGATGATCCGGAGCCGGTTCGCCGCCGGGTTGAAGTCCACCCCGAACAGCGCGCCGGACAGGGGGATCGTGAGCTGGGAGACCTTCGTCGCCTGGGCGGTGCTCGTGTTCAGGGTGTAGATGCCGCCCAGGTCGCCGACCCCGTACAGTCGGCCGTCCTGTACCCGGTAGTCGATTCCTACCAGAGCGGTGTCCGGTGTCAGTCCGCTCACAGCGCCGATCGGGCGGACGTCACGGGGGCGATTGACGGGGAACTGCACCAGTCGTTGGTCACTGGTCAGCCCAGTCACCTTCAACCCGCCCCGGCTCGGTCCGTCATCCCTGTGGGCCGTGTCGGCTGCACTCGCCGGCGCAGCCGTGGACACTGCGGCCGCAAGGGCGAGCGCGATTACTGCTGCACGCATGAAATCTCCGAGATCGCTTCGGACGCCCCATCCGATGAGGCGTCAACAAGCCGACGATAAGCATGCAAATTGCCGCATAGCGTGATGACGGGACCCAGAAGGCGTCGGCCGGTGCCCCGATCGAGGGAATGGCGGACGGCAGCGTCCGAAGACGCCAGTGACGACCCGCCCGCCCACGTCGCGCGCGGACACGGGCGGGTCGTCACCCCTGCACGTCACGGTCAGAGTTCAGGCGACGACAACCGCCGGCTCCGGGCCGCGCAGCGCCTTGGTGTGCTGCATCTGCGTGAGCTTGTGGACGAAGAGGGCGGCGAGGACGGCCGCGGCGATTTCCACCGAGCACGCGACGATGAGCAGGTCAAAGGCCGCACTCACCTCGGGAAGAGTCTCGGCCGTATCGATACGGAAGTTGGCGAGCTTGGTGAAGAACCAGCTGGCGAGAAGTGCCGTCCACCACAGATTGACGGGATTGAAGGGAGGCTCGGCGCCGATGTACGGGTCCTTGCGGCTCGCTCTCCACACCTCCGCCGCGATCCCGAACGGGATGAACAGGTTCCCGATGGGGATGAACCAGCCGCCGACCGCCCAGCCGCGCCCCCGGGTGAGCAGATCCGGAGCGAAGACCTGGGCGTTGCCCCGCACCCGGTAGAACCACACGATGAAGACGACGATCGTCGCCAGGTACACCAGCCTCGTCAGCCCGTCCACGACGTTCACCCACCGTTCGATCCGCTCGATGCGTTCGACGGAGTACCCGCTGAGGCCCTGGGAGGTGTCGAGCGCCTGCCCGAGGTTGAAGACGACCGCAACAGCGACGACGTCGAAGACGAGGATGACGCAGAGCAGCGTCACGACGGCGCGTCCGAGTCCCACCGGGGACCGCAGTACCGCAATCGGTCCTGAGATCGGCATCGCGGGACCGGCCGGAGGCGGAGCGGCGTTCGCAGCGGCCACCATGCAGCCGTCACAGAGACCTTCGCCGGTCGTGGCCGGATGCATCCCGCATGTGGCGCAGAGCATGACTGAGAACCCCCACAGATGATCAAGAGAGCGGCCTCCCCTCCCCAGGGACGGCCGTGAGGCGGAACATATGTCGCTGGTACGCCCCCGGTCCAGCTCGATTCCCCAGCTCATCCGCCGTCCGGCTGCGGGACTGAGCACCGGCCGCCAGGATGCGGGTCCGCGCAGAAGATGACGCGCACTCATTCGGAGGCATCGCCCACGCCGTCGTCCGTTTTCAGCCCTTCTTGTGGCTTCAGTGATCCTCGGTCCGCCGTCATTCCTCCTTCGTCGGGGCGCGACCCCTACGCGGCCCTTCTTCGTACTTCCTCGCACGGTGACGGCGTTGAGCTCGTGGGGGCCGCCCGGGAGCCGGTCCCGCAGCGCCGGCCGACTCCGTCAGGCCGCAGCGACCACGTCCGAGACCGGGGACGGCCGGGTCTCCTCCGGCCTGTGACGCCGGGTCAGCAGGGTCGGCACCAGCAGCGCCAGCAGACCCGCCGCCCCCATCGCCGAGCCGGCCGTGAGACCCGGTGTGCGGAACGAGCAGGCGATGCGTGTACGCGAGCCGTCCAAGGGCACAGCGACCAGGCCGAGGTACGACCCGGCGGGGCGGCCGTCGCAGCTCCAGCCCTCGATCGCGGGCATGGCGAAGACGGCCGTCCCCTTGGTGCCGGGCGGCAGCTGTGCGCTGACGCCGCTGCCCAGGACCTCGACGGACACCGCGCCGGACGCCTTGAGCCCGGCCACGGCGGCGTTCAGCCGCCCCGTGTCCAGGCATTCGACCGTCGCGCGGGGCGGCGCGCCCCCGTCGTACGAGACACGCGCGCCCGGGGTGGTCACCGTGCCCAGCGGGGTGAGCGCGGCGCGCCGCTTCGGCTGTCCGCCGCGCAGCTTCACGCCCGCGCGGCTGCCGAGCCGCGCCGTGCCGGTGAAGTCGGGTGCCCACAGGTAGACCTCGGTGCCGACCGGGCACGTGCCCCGGACCGCCGGGGTGTAGACGTCCGCGCCGAGGAGCAGCTCCTGGTTGCGGAACGGCGAGCGGCCGTAGGCGGGCGAAGGCCCGGGCGGACGTACCGTGACCAGAGGGGGGACGGAGGTCCGTTCGGCCACCGGCTCCTGACCGAGGGGAGCTTGCACCCGCGCGCCGATCGAGAAGATCGCGTCGGTGACCGGGTTGTCCAGCGACTGCAGATTGCGGCCGTTGGAGGTCCATCCCGTGCCCAGCGCCGCCATCGTGCGGGTGAGCACGGCGGGTGTGTGGCTGCTGTAGTACGAGGCTCCCTGACCTCCGATCAGCATCGGGTCGTTGCCGGCGATCTGCAGCCGGCCGGTGTCGGTGCGGTACGCGGGCCACCCGTCGGCCGCGGCGACGGCAGCCGCGCGCTCGGTGTGCGCCTCGCCCCATGGCGGGTAGTCGTCGAACCGGCCGAGGCGGATGCGGTCGGCGTACGCGGTCGTTGCCGCGGCCTGGCCGACGAGCGCGCCGGTGAGCAGGAAGGCCGCGGCAGCCACGTGCCGGCCGCGCCGGGCGGATGTCGCCTTGCCGGCCAGGAGCTGCCCGTGCCGGGCGAGCACCAGCCCGCCCACGACGGCCGCGAGGCCGATGCCGAACAGCGGCAGCGCAAAGACCGTGGCCGGATGGCCGCCGGCGCCCGCGAGTGCGATCGCCGTGACGACCGCACCGCCGGCGAGCAGGGCGCGCCGGTCCGGCCAGCCCTCGGACAGACACATCCAGGCGGTGATCACCACGATGCCGACAAGGACGAACGTCTGCCGGTAGGGGCTGCCGTTGGGTGTGGCGAAGACATGCCACACCAGATGCGTGGGCCCCCACTGCAGGGACAGGGTGACCAGGACCGTCAGCCCGGTCCACAGCCACCGCACCCGACCCGGCACCGCCCGGTTGAAGGCGAGCGCACAGGCCAGCAGAAGCGTTGCGCCACCGATGAAGAGGGCAGGAGTGGCGAAGGTGTACGTCGCCGGCAGCGTGCGCGCGAACACATCCGTCCAGCTCACGGGTGTGAACTGCTTGGTCCACCCGGGGTGGGCCAGCTTCGACCCGAGGTACACCGGCAGCAGCAGGGGTGCGGCCAGGGCGACCCCCACCAGTACGGTCCGGGCGGCGCGCACCAGGACGCCAAGACGTTCCCGTGCCGGCGAGGGCTCCCGCAGCAGCGACACGGCCAGCACCAGGGCCGCGCCGAGGGTCGCCATGTACGCGGTGTAGAAGTTGCCGATCCAGGCCATGGCGACGATCGCGGGCCCCAGCAGCGGCCGCCGTCCGGCCCGCGCCCACTCACCGGCCAGGCACAGCAGCGGGAAGGCGATCAGCCCGTCCAGCCACATCACGTTGTAGGAGGCCTCCAGGACCGACCAGCCGCACAGCGCGTACGAGGCGCCGAGCACGCCCGCCATCCACCGGCGGCCCCTGCCCTTGTGCAGCGCGGTGAGCAGCCAGGTCATGGCGGCCGCGGCGGCGGCCGTCTTCAGCAGCATCAGCACGTACACGGCCAGGTCGATCCGGTCCCGTGGGAAGACCCCGACCAGCACGGCGAACGGGCTCGACACATACGTCCCGAGGTCCGGCAGAAAGCTTGTTCCGAAGCCGGACTGCCAGTTGACGAGAAGTCCGCCGTCCGCGCGCCCGTGCAGCAGATCCCACAGGTGCGCATGGAACGGGATGAACTGGTTGCCGAGGTCGTTCACACTGCGGTTGCGCGGCCCGAACGGAAAGACGCGGGCGACGGCGTCGCCCGCGCACACGGTCGCGAGGGTGATCAGCGCGGCGACGCCGGCGGCACGGCTGCGTGCGGGAGGCATATCGACATGATGCGTTAAATGTGACAGGAGGGATTGTCAAAGCCCCCGGTGCGCCTTCCCGTTCATGAAATGGTCGCCTACTCGTCATCGAACGGGCCGTGACCCCTCCGGGCCGCGCATCGCGCCGGGGTGCTGCCCCGGCGTGGTCAGGGCGCGCTGCCGGCCGCCGGTGTGGCCCTGGTGAGCGGTGAGGGGCGATCCGGGATATGTCACTCTTCTCGTAGCGGCACCGGCGTACGGGGGAGTTGGCAAGGCAATGACGGTCCAGGTCCAGATGGTCAGATTCGCCCTGGTGGGGGTGGTGAACACCGGGACGTACTACGGCATGTATCTCGTCCTCCTGACCTGGCTGCCGTATGTCGCGGCGCATGTCATTGCGTTCCTGCTGAGCATGATCGGGTCCTTCTTCCTCACCTCGTACTTCACCTACCGGACCCGCCCCACCTGGCGGAAGTTCCTGCTCTTCCCGCTCACCAACGTGGCGAACTTCGTGCTCACCACGAGCGGTGTCTACCTGCTGGTCGACGTTCTCCACCTCGGCAGCCGGTACGCCCCGCTGATAGCGGCGGCCGCGGCGATCCCGATCACGTTCGTGGTCTCCCGGACGATCATGCTCCGCCCGGACCGCGCCACGCCCGGCGCCGTGTCCGGGGAGGAGGCAACACCCGAGCGGGCGGTCGCGCGGCAGTCCGGCAACGTCTGACATCCGCCGGGCGACATCCGCAGCGCATCCCGGGCTCCAGGCGAATCGTTGCTCCAATCAGTAGCCGCGAAGTAGTGGCCCACGCCACTCGGACTGCCTAACATCGATCACCGCAGGACTTTGTGCACTGCCGCACAAACTCACCGGGAGGCCCCGTTGCACCGCCGTCGTCGCACCGCGCTCACCGTCTCCGCCGCACTCCTCGCCGCCTCGCCGCTCCTGTCCGCCTGTGGCAACGAGGCCCATCCGGGGGCCGCCGCCGTCGTCGGGGGCCAGCGCATCGAGGTGTCCACCGTCCAGGCGGAGGTCAAGGACGTGCGCACTGCGCAGCAGGCCTCTCCTCAGGCCGCACAGCTGATCAAGGACAGCGGTCAGCTCGGGCGGGTGAAGCTCTACGACCTCATCGTCGACCGGGTCGTGCAGCGCGCCGCGGACGACGCCGGCGTCACGGCCAGCCGCAAGGAGATCCAGGACGCCCGGTCCGTGCTGGTGCAGCAGTCCGGCGGCCAGGAGCAGCTCGCCGCCATGTATCTGCAGCAGCGCGGCATCGCCCCGGACCAGCTCGACGACGTCGTGCGCCGGGATGTCCTCGTGGGCAAGATCGCCGCCCGTCTGGGGGCGTCGAACAGCCCCGAAGGCCAGCAGAAGATGAACGAGACGTTCACCGCGGCCGCCAGGGCGCTGGACATCGACGTCAACCCCCGCTACGGCGCCTGGGACGACGAGAAGCTCGAGCTCGGCAGCTACAAGGCCCCCTGGATCACCCAGGTCACCAAGGCCGAGGAGCCCGTCGAGACCGGTGCGTGAGCCGGGGTAGGTTCGACGGGTGACCGAAGAAGCACCTGTCGCCCCCGGCCGTATCGTCCTGCTCACCGCCAGCCATCGCGTCGCACCCGGACTGCTGTCCTGGCCGGCGTGGCAGGCGCTGCACGCAGCCGACCAGGTGCTGTGCGCCGACGACGAGCATCCGCAGCTGCCGTATCTGCGCGAGGCCGGTATCACCGTCGAAGGGGCCGCGCCCACCGCGCAGGAGCTCGTCGACGCCTGCGCCGGGGGCCGTACGGTCGTCTATGTCACCGTCGGCGAGGGCGACCGGGCCCTGACCGACGGTCTGGCCCGCCTCGCCGGATCGGGCCGGGTGCGGATGCCGGACCTCGAGCTGCTCCCCGGCTCGTACGACCTGCCCGGCGCACGGCTGCTCGATCTCGTCCAGGTCATGGACCGGATCCGCAAGGAGTGCCCCTGGTCCTCGCAGCAGACCCACAAGGGCCTCGCCAAGTACGGGATCGAGGAGGCGTACGAACTTGTCGAGGCCATCGAGGAGGGCGATCGCGACGAGCTGCGCGAGGAGCTCGGGGACGTACTCCTCCAGGTCGTCTTCCATTCGCGCATCGCCGAGGAGGACGCCGGCGAGCCGTTCTCGATCGACGACGTCGCCGGCACCATCGTCACCAAGCTGATCCACCGGCACCCGCATGTCTTCGGGGACGAGACCGCCGAGACGGCCGAGGACGTCAAGGCGCACTGGCTGCGCACCAAGGCGATCGAGAAGCAGCGCGAGTCGGTCACGGACGGCGTCCCGCTCGGTCAGCCGGGCCTCGCCCTGGCGGCGAAACTCGCCTCCCGGGTGCGTACGGCAGGTCTCGACGTACCCCTGCCCGCCGGCCCCGGCATCGGCTACGAGCTCCTGGCCCTCGCCGCGCAGGCGGAAGCGGACGGCACCGACCCGGAGGCGGCACTGCGGGCGGCGGCCCGAGCGTACCGGGACGCGATCCGGGCGGCGGAGGGCCAGGCCGGATAGGGGGCACGCGCGGCCCGCGGGTGCCGGATAACGTCGTGGCGTGAACGACGCATCCACCGCCCCCGAACTCTTCACCTGGGAGTTCGCCACTGACCCCTACCCCGCCTACGCCTGGTTGCGCGAGCACGCCCCCGTGCACCGCACCGCGCTGCCCAGCGGGGTCGAGGCCTGGCTGGTGACGCGGTACGCGGATGCGCGGCAGGCGCTCGCGGACCAGCGGCTGTCCAAGAACCCGGCGCATCACGACGAGCCGGCGCACGCCAAGGGGAAGACGGGCATCCCCGGTGAGCGCAAGGCCGAGCTGATGACGCACCTGCTGAACATCGACCCGCCGGACCACACCCGGCTGCGCCGCCTCGTCTCCAAGGCGTTCACTCCGCGCCGGGTCGCCGAGTTCGCGCCGCGCGTGCAGGAGCTCACGGACCGGCTCATCGACGACATCTTCGAAAAACAGCACAGCGCGGAGAAGGGGGAGGCCGACCTCATCCATGAGTTCGCCTTCCCGCTCCCCATCTACGCCATCTGCGACATGCTCGGCGTACCGCGCGAGGACCAGGACGACTTCCGCGACTGGGCCGGAATGATGATCCGGCACGGCGGCGGCCCGCGCGGCGGAGTGGCCCGCTCGGTGAAGAAGATGCGGGGATATCTCGCGGAGTTGATCCACCGCAAACGGGAGGAACCGGGCGACGACCTGATCTCGGGGCTCATCAAGGCGTCCGACCACGGCGAGCACCTCACCGAGAACGAGGCCGCGGCGATGGCCTTCATCCTTCTCTTCGCCGGCTTCGAGACCACCGTCAACCTCATCGGCAACGGTATGTACGCGCTGCTGCGCAACCCCGTTCAGCGCGAGCGGCTGGAGCGCTCCCTCGCGGCCGGCGAGAGCGAGCTGCTGGCGACCGGCGTCGAGGAACTGCTGCGCTACGACGGGCCGGTGGAACTCGCGACCTGGCGTTTCGCCACCGAGCCGCTCACCATCGGCGGGCAGTCCATCGCGGCGGGCGACCCCGTCCTCGTCGTGCTCGCGGCAGCCGACCGCGACCCGGAGCGCTTCAGCGCCCCGGACACGCTCGACCTGTCCCGGAGTGACAACCAGCACCTCGGGTACGGGCACGGCATCCACTACTGCCTCGGTGCGCCGCTGGCCAGGCTGGAGGGACAGACCGCGCTCGCGACGCTGCTCCGAAGAATGCCGGATGTACGACTTGCGGGCGATCCGGACGATTTGCGGTGGCGTGGGGGACTCATCATGCGCGGATTGCGCACTCTGCCCGTTGAGTTCACACCTTCCGGAAACTGACGCACGATCAATATCGTGACTTTCACGTGATCTCCGCTGCATCGACTTGTGACTCACGTGCGATCCGGCTACGTTCACCGTCGACTCGGCCGTACCAGCAGGCACGCAGTCATCTGTAGTCACGCGAAAGGCAACCGCATGCGCTCCGGGAACGGACGGCACCGCCGACCCCGTCAGGCTCCGGCACTCCTCGTCGCGGCGGGGGTGACCGGCTCCGCCATCGCCATTCCGCTGCTCGGCGCCGGATCCGCCTCCGCGGCGGAAGGGGCCACATGGGACCGCGTCGCCGAGTGCGAGAGCGGTGGCATGTGGAGTGCCGACCTCGACAACGGGTACTACGGCGGGCTGCAGTTCTCGCAGGAGACCTGGGAGGACTACGGCGGCACGGCGTACGCGCCCAGCGCCGACCTCGCCAGCCGCTCCCAGCAGATAGCCGTCGCCGAGAAGGTGCTCGACGCGCAGGGGCCCGAGGCGTGGCCCATGTGCGGTGCGATCGCCGGGCTGCAGGGCGATGACGCCGCGGCCGGTGTCGATCCGGGTGTGGAGCTGGGCGAGGTGGTGTCTCCGGAGCCGAGCGCTCCGGCCGGGTCGAAGGATCCCGGCACGAGTGACGCGCCGAAGAGCACACCGGACAAGTCAGATTCAAAGGACGAATCAGACGTATCGGACCCGGCGGGGCAGTCCGACCCGACCGAGGGCGCTTCCGGGGATCCGGCTCCCGAGGGTTCCGACGCGGCGAACGGCACCGGTAAGCACCGGGGTGAACCCGCTCCCGACGAGGCGGAATCAGGCAATACGGACAAGGGCCGTGAAACTGGTCGTCACGCCTCACGCGGTGACAGTTCGGAGCGGGCGGCCGCAGAAGCGGACGCCGAGCCCGGCGCCTACACCGTCCGGCCCGGCGACAGCCTGTGGGCCATCGCCGACGAGCGCGAGGTGTCCGGCGGCTGGAAGGCGATCTATCAGGCCAACGAGGAGACCGTAGGCGCCGACCCCGATCTCATCCTCCCCGGCCAGAGCCTTGATCTCGATCTGAAGTAGCGGCAGTTCGCGGCGTTATGTCCGTTCTGTTCGAGTGAGACAAGGGTCTCTTTGCGGCAACTCGCGTACCACGCTTGCGCGATCCGGCCATCTCGGGCCTGACCTGCGAAAAAGGGACTTTCCTTCCGTCCGGTTCGGGCGATTTCTCCCCGATGTTCACGCTTTGAACATCGGGGAGGGCTGTGTCTACGGTCTGACCGCTCGCCATCGCGGGCCCCGTCGACCGTCACGCCGAATCCTGCCGCCGGTCGGGGGGAACAGTCGTCGCTCACAGCGCCGTAGGCAGGAGCGGGGGACCCAAGGTAAGTGCCGGGCCCGGACGTTGAGACCGACGGACGGAACCGGCTTGGGGTGAAGCCGCGCACCAGGTGCGCGGCCGGGCACTCGTCCCATGGTTCCTGAGGGAACCGGGGACACCCCACCGGCCCGAACCCGACAGCTCACCTCGCAGGCGTCGGTGAGGAGATGTCCCATGCTGCGCGCCACCACGCTCAAGCGCCGTCGCCCGTCCAAGGCCACCCGTTTCGCCACGCTCGTCGGCGTCACCGGTGCCGCCGTCGCCGTCCCCGTCCTCGGTGCCACCTCCGTGTCCGCCGCGACCGCGTCCGAGTGGGACACCGTCGCCCAGTGCGAGTCCGGCGGCAACTGGTCCGTCAACACCGGCAACGGTTTCTACGGCGGACTGCAGTTCTCCGCCTCCACCTGGGCCGCATACGGCGGCTCCGCCTATGCCGCGACCGCCGACCAGGCGTCGAAGTCGCAGCAGATCGAGATAGCCGAGAAGGTCCTCGCCGGCCAGGGCAAGGGCGCGTGGCCGCACTGCGGCGTGAACCTGTCCAGTGCCCCGTACGCCGGCGGCGCCGAGGCCGCGAAGCCCGCCCCGAAGCGGGCCGAGGCCCCGGTCACCCGTTCCGAGCGCCCGGCGGCCCCGGCGAAGAAGGCCGCCAAGAAGGCCGAGTACAAGGTCAAGGCCGGCGACACCCTGAGCTCGATCGCCAAGACCGAGAAGGTCAAGGGCGGCTGGAAGAAGCTGTACGACCTGAACAAGGACGTCATCAAGGACGTCAATGTGATCAACCCGGGTCAGCTGCTCCGCCTGGGCTGACCCCCTCCGGGGACGCGCGGCGTCCCCAGGGGCTTCCGCACACCGGTGGACCCGGCGGACCACCGGCTGCCGCGGCAGGCCCCGTCCCCCACTCGCCCCGGTCCGGCGCACCCTTCCCCCCTTGGTGCCGGACCGGGGTTCAGTCGTTTCGGCCCGCTCGCGGAAGCGGTTACCGACGGGTAGATCCGGCACCATTTGTCCGGCAGCGGCGGTCTTGATGCCCTTTTTCGTCCCAGGGGGCGGGCATCGGGCAGCCGATGCCCGCGAGGCGGTTAGGCTCTTGCCGCAAGGCCAAGAGACCTGCACTACCAGCGTCACATCCCAGAAGGAGATGCTCGTGCCGTCCATCGACGTCGTCGTAGCCCGGGAAATCCTGGACTCCCGAGGCAACCCCACGGTCGAGGTCGAGGTTGGCCTCGACGACGGCAGCACGGGTCGTGCTGCCGTTCCGTCCGGCGCCTCCACCGGTGCATTCGAGGCCCTCGAGCTCCGCGACGGTGACCAGAACCGTTACCAGGGCAAGGGCGTCGAGAAGGCCGTCCTCGCCGTCATCGAGCAGATCGGCCCGGAGCTCGTCGGTTACGACGCCACCGAGCAGCGCCTGATCGACCAGGCGATGTTCGACCTGGACGCCACCCCGGACAAGTCCTCGCTCGGTGCCAACGCCATTCTCGGCGTCTCCCTCGCCGTGGCACACGCCGCGTCCGAGGCCTCCGACCTGCCGTTGTTCCGCTACCTCGGCGGCCCGAACGCGCACCTGCTGCCCGTTCCGATGATGAACATCCTGAACGGCGGCTCGCACGCCGACTCCAACGTGGACATCCAGGAGTTCATGATCGCGCCGATCGGCGCGGAGTCCTTCTCCGAGGCCCTGCGCTGGGGCACCGAGGTGTACCACACCCTCAAGAAGGTCCTGAAGCAGAAGGGCCTGTCCACCGGCCTCGGCGACGAGGGCGGCTTCGCGCCGAACCTCGACTCCAACCGCGCCGCCCTGGACCTGATCCTCGAGGCCATCAAGGAAGCCGGCTACGCGCCCGGCAAGGACATCGCGCTCGCGCTCGACGTCGCCGCCTCCGAGTTCTACAAGGACGGCGCCTACGAGTTCGAGGGCAAGGCCCGCTCGGCCGCCGAGATGACCGAGTACTACGAGGAGCTCGTCGCCTCGTACCCGCTGGTCTCCATCGAGGACCCGCTGTTCGAGGACGACTGGGCCGGCTGGAAGGTCCTCACCGACAAGCTGGGCACCAAGGTGCAGATCGTCGGCGACGACCTCTTCGTCACCAACCCGGAGCGCCTGGCCCGTGGCATCGAGGACGGCGCGGCCAACGCCCTGCTCGTCAAGGTCAACCAGATCGGTTCGCTGACCGAGACGCTGGACGCCGTGGAGCTCGCCCAGCGCAACGGCTTCAAGTGCATGATGTCCCACCGCTCCGGTGAGACCGAGGACGTCACCATCGCCGACCTGGCCGTCGCCACCAACTGCGGACAGATCAAGACCGGCGCCCCGGCCCGCTCCGAGCGCGTCGCCAAGTACAACCAGCTGCTGCGTATCGAGGAGATCCTCGACGACGCGGCGGTGTACGCGGGCCGCAGCGCGTTCCCGCGCTACAAGGACTGATCACCGGCCCGATCGCCGGCCGGGTCACCGCGTGATCCCTGGCCGATCACCGGCTGACGCCCTGTCGTCCGTACGTCCCCGGCCACGGTCCCGTACCGTGTCCGGGGACGTACGCGTGTGAAGGGGAGGCGAGGGGAATGGCACGCAGGCCGGACGCGGACCGGTTCTCCACCGCGACGAGACTGCGGCTGCTCGGCGAGCAGACCGCCGCCCGCGTCTACCGGTCCCAGAGCCGCCGCCAGGCCCGCCGCTCCCGGCTCACCGGACGCGCCGCCTTTCTGGCCCTGGTCGTCTGCTCCCTGGTCGTCGCGCTCGCCTACCCGATGCGTCAGTACGTGTCCCAGCGCGCGGAGATCGCCGAACAGCAGCGCCGGATGGCCGAGGCCCGCCAGCGGGTCGAGGAACTCCGCGACGAGAAGGCGCGTCTCCAGGACGACATGTACATCGAGCGGCTGGCCCGCGAGCATCTGCACTATGTGCGCCCGGGCGAGACCGGCTTCATCACCGTGATCGACCCCAGGGCCGCCGAGGAGCGCCGGGACGACGAGAGCACGGCCGACCGTCCCTGGTACTCGAACGTCTGGAACGGCGTGGACAACGCCGACCGCAACAAGTAGCGCAACAGCGAACCCGAAGCAGCAAGGCAGGCATGGAAACCCCTCCTCCCACCACCGACCACACCGAGCCCACCGCCGCGGACATCGCAGCGTTCAAGGAGCAGCTCGGCCGGCCGCCGCGCGGTCTGCGCGCGATCGCGCACCGCTGCCCCTGCGGTCAGCCGGACGTCGTCGAGACCGCCCCCCGGCTTCCCGACGGGACCCCGTTCCCGACGCTGTACTACCTGACGTGCCCGCGGGCCGCGTCCGCGATCGGCACGCTCGAGGCGAACGGCGTCATGAAGGAGATGTCGGAGCGTCTGGCGAGTGACCCGGAGCTCGCGGCGGCCTACCGCGCCGCGCACGAGGACTACATCGCGCGCCGCGACGCCATCGAGGTGCTCAAGGACTTCCCCAGCGCGGGCGGTATGCCCGACCGCGTGAAGTGCCTGCACGTCCTGGTCGGCCACTCCCTCGCGGCCGGCCCCGGCGTCAACCCGCTGGGCGACGAGGCGATCGCGATGCTGCCGGAGTGGTGGGCCAAGGGCCCGTGCGTGTCGCCCTGCCCGGACGAGGCCTGACATCGACCGAGGGCAGCGCCCCCGGCCCCCAGCTGACACCAAGGAGTCCGTCCCCATGACCCGCGTGGCCGCCATCGACTGCGGCACGAACTCCATCCGCCTGCTCGTCGCCGACGTCACTGCACCGACCGGCGCATCCGGCGCGGGCACGCTCACCGAACTCGACCGGCGCATGACCATCGTCCGGCTCGGGCAGGGCGTCGACCGCACCGGGCGGCTCGCTCCCGAGGCGCTGGAGCGGACCTTCGCGGCCTGCCGCGAGTACGCCGCAGTGATCAAGGAACTCGGCGCCGAGAAGATCCGGTTCGTGGCCACGTCCGCCTCGCGCGACGCCGAGAACCGGGACGAGTTCGTCCGCGGTGTCCTCGACATCCTCGGCGTGGAGCCGGAGGTGATCACCGGCGACCAGGAGGCCGAGTTCTCCTTCACCGGCGCCACCAGGTCGCTCGCCGGCCGCACCGACCTGCCCACGCCGTATCTCGTCGTCGACATCGGCGGCGGTTCGACCGAGTTCGTGGTCGGCGAGGAGCACGCCCGCGCCGCCCGGTCCGTCGACATCGGCTGCGTACGCATGACCGAGCGGCACGCTCCCGGCGACCCGGCGACCCCGGAGCAGATCGCCGCGATCCGCGCCGACATCGAGGCCGCGCTCGACACCGTCGAGAAGAGCGTCCCGATCACCGAGGTCCGCACGCTGGTCGGCCTGGCCGGCTCGGTGACGACGGTGGGCGGGATCGCGCTGGGTCTCGCGGAGTACGACTCGGCCGCGATCCACCACTCGCGCATCTCCTACGAGAAGGTCGAGGAGATCACCACGATGCTGCTCGGCTCCACGCACGACGAGCGGGCGGCGATCGGTGTGATGCACCCCGGCCGGGTAGACGTCATCGTGGCCGGGGCGCTCGTCCTGCTCACGATCATGCAGCGCATCGGCGCCCGCGAGGTTGTCGTCAGCGAGCACGACATCCTCGACGGCATCGCCTACAAGGCCGCCGAAGGCCGGCTCTGACCGGATCGGGCACGGGCGCTCTCAGGCGGGCGGGGCCGGGGTGAGGACGACGAACTCCGCCCCCGCCGGGTCGTTGCACACCGCGAGCCGGCCGACGCCCTCCGCGTCCTCCGGTCCCATCGAGACCTGGCCGCCGTTCTCCCGGACGAGGGCCACCGTCGCGTCGCAGTCCGCCGAGCCGAAGACCGGGTGCCAGTAGGGCTGGTTCTCCCCGGCGGTGAACATCTCCGGCACCGCCATGAGTCCGCCGAACATCCGCTCCTGCGGAAGGCTCTTGGGCGTCAGCATCGTGTAGGCGCCCCCGCCGCCGGGGAGTTCCATGTCCTGGCCGGTCCAGCCGAAGACGGTGTTGTAGAAGTTCTGCGCGGCGGCCGCGTCGGTGGTGTACAGCTCGATCCAGACGAGGCTGCCGGGCGCGTCGGTGAGCTGGAGGCCCGGGTAGCTGCCGGCCTGCCAGACGGCGAACTGCGCCCCCTGCGGATCGGTGAGCTGGGCGAACCGCCCCTCGTCCGAGGCTTCGGAGGGAGCGGTGCGCACGGAGCCGCCCGCGTGCGTCACGGCCTTGACGGTGGCGTCGATGTCGGCGGTGTTGAAGTAGGTCATCCAGGCCGGACGGGCGCCCTCCTCGGTGAGCCGTCCGATCGCGCCCACCACCTTGCCGTCGAGCCGGAAGGCCTTGTAGTCGCCCGTCTCCTCGTCGAGCGGCTGGGCCTGCCAGCCGAACACGGCCCCGTAGAACGCGGCCGCCGCGTCGACGTCCGGGGCGCCCAGGTCGATCCAGCAGGGCGAGCCGGGGACGAAATCAGTGCTGAGCATGGTGGTTCTCTTTCGCCGGGTCTCTGCGTGTGCAGCCCGATCAGCCTGGCACTGTGCCTCTGCGGGCGCGCGCCGCAACACGTCGGAGAGGTCCGAAGTTTCCGGTGGATCCGCCCGGGCGTGACGCCGACCGCAGGGGGTCGCGAGAAAGTTCGTGAACTTCTTCACAAGGAAAAAGCGCCTGATGGGCTTCGTGGAGGCCGTTCGGGGGCCCGGAAGGCCCTTCCTGCGCGTCGGTTGAGCTGCCGGCCGCACATTTGAAGGTGTTCGGGGGCTGTCACCCGCACAGGGAAAGGGGGCTTGGTTTCACCGGCCACCGGCCCTTGGGGGCCAGCTCAAGAGGGGTGGAGAACGTTCCCCGATACATGGTGGTTCCGTGCTCGCGCCATGACCTCGGTCACGTGGGCGGCGGAGTGTAGCAGAGTGGTGCGGTTAGCTTGTGAAGGGGCTCACGAGCGCCCCCCTGGAGGGGGGTGGATACTCGATGGCATGAGCACCACGGAGCGTCCCAGGATCCTCGTTGTAGGCGGTGGGTACGTAGGCCTGTACGCAGCACGTCGCATCCTGAAGAAGATGCGCTACGGCGAGGCGACCGTCACGGTCGTCGACCCGCGCTCGTACATGACGTACCAGCCCTTCCTCCCCGAAGCTGCCGCAGGCAGCATCTCGCCTCGGCATGTCGTCGTCCCGCTGCGACGCGTGCTGCCCAAGGCTGAGGTTCTCACCGGCCGGGTCACGACCATCGACCAGGACCGCAAGGTCGCCACGATCTCCCCGCTGGTCGGCGAGGCGTACGAGCTGCCCTTCGACTACCTGGTGATCGCGCTCGGAGCCGTCTCCCGCACCTTCCCGATACCCGGCCTCGCCGAGCAGGGCATCGGCATGAAGGGCATCGAGGAGGCCATCGGCCTGCGCAACCACGTTCTCGAGCAGCTGGACAAGGCCGACTCCACGACGAACGAGGAGGTCCGCCGCAAGGCGCTGACCTTCGTCTTCGTCGGCGGCGGGTTCGCCGGCGCCGAGACCATCGGTGAGGTCGAGGACCTGGCCCGCGACGCGGCCAGGTACTACAGCAACGTCAAGCGCGAGGACATGCGGTTCATCCTCGTCGACGCCGCCGACAAGATCCTTCCCGAGGTGGGCCCGAAGCTGGGCAAGTACGGCAAGGAGCACCTGGAAGCCCGTGGGGTCGAGATCTACCTCTCCACCTCCATGGACTCCTGCATCGACGGTCACGTGGTGCTGAAGAACGGCCTCGAGGTCGACTCCAACACCATCGTGTGGACCGCCGGCGTGAAGCCGAATCCGGCACTGGCCCGCTACGGCCTGCCGCTCGGCCCCCGAGGCCATGTGGACTGCAACGAGAAGCTGCAGGTCCAGGGCACCGACTACATCTGGGCCGCGGGCGACAACGCCCAGGTTCCGGACATGGCGGCCCGCAAGGCCGGTGTCGAGAACGCCTGGTGCCCGCCGAACGCCCAGCACGCGCTGCGCCAGGCCAAGGTCCTCGGCGACAACGTCATCTCGGGTATGCGCGGCTTCCCGCAGACCGACTACGAGCACGCGAACAAGGGTGCGGTCGCCGGTCTCGGGCTGCACAAGGGCGTCGCGATGATCGTCATGGGCAAGGTGAAGATCAAGCTCAAGGGCCGTCTCGCCTGGTACATGCACCGTGGCTACCACGGCATGGCGATGCCGACCTGGAACCGCAAGATCCGCGTCTTCGCCGACTGGACCCTGGCGATGTTCCTCAAGCGAGAGGTCGTCTCCCTCGGTGCGATGGAGTCGCCGCGCGAGGAGTTCTACGAGGCGGCCAAGCCGGCTCCGGCAGCCGCCCCCGCGGCCAAGCCGGAGGCCGAGAAGGCCAAGGCTTCCTAGCCGCAGCCGCTGTACAGCCCCGAAGGGGCCGCCCGCCATCCGTGGTGCGGGCGGCCCCTTCGGCGTTCGGTGCGCACGGCCCCCGGGCTTCCGCAGCCCTCGCCCTCGCGGTGCATTGGCCGGTCATGTAGATGCGCGACACACTTATATTGCCGGTGCGTTGCGTAGTGCCGGGAAGTACACACAGTGGTCGCATTGTTGGTGGAGGTGTACCGAGGGGAACCACCGTCACGGAGGTGTGCCATGGCCGACGCCGCGCTGCGGCTGACCACTCTTGCCGAGGAGCTGCTGGGAGTCCCGTTCCCGGTCCGCATCCGTGCCTGGGACGGCAGCGAGTCCGGGCCGCCGGGCTCTCCCGTACTCGTCGTACGGCACAGGCGCGCGCTGCGCAGACTCCTGTGGCGGCCGGGCGAGCTGGGGCTCGCGCGGGCCTGGGTGGCCGGCGACATCGATGTGGACGGCGATCTGTACGCCCTGCTCGATCTGCTCGCCGGGCTGGTCTGGGACCGCGACCCCGACGCCCCGGCCACCGGGCATGCGCTGCGCGACCCGCGGCTGTGGTCCGCGGCACGCGGGCTGCTGAGACTCGGTGGGGCGCTGCCGCCGCCCGCCCCGCCCGCCGAGGAGGTGCGCCGGCGCACCGGTCCGCTGCACACCAGGTGGCGCGACAGGGCAGCCATCAGCCACCACTACGACGTCGGCAACGACTTCTACGCACTGGTGCTGGGACCGTCCATGGTCTACTCGTGCGCCTACTGGGACGAGGCGGGCACCCTCGAGGACGCCCAGCGCGACAAGCTCGACCTGATCTGCCGCAAGCTCGCCCTCACGGAGGGCGACCGACTCCTCGACGTCGGCTGCGGCTGGGGCTCGATGGTGATCCACGCCGCGCGTGAGTACGGCGTGCAGGTCACCGGCGTCACCCTCTCCCGTGAGCAGGCCACGTACGCGCGCAAGCGCATCGCGGAGGAGGGCCTCACCGACCGCATCGAGATCCGGGTCCAGGACTACCGGGACGTCAAGGACGGTCCGTACGACGCGATTTCCTCCATCGGTATGGCCGAACACGTCGGTGAAGTGCGCTTCCGCGAGTACGCCGACCAGTTGCTGTCCCTGCTGAAGTCCGGCGGCCGGCTGCTCAACCACCAGATCGCGCGCCGCCCGGAGCAGGACGAATCGGCGTACGAGATCGACGAGTTCATCGACCGCTATGTCTTCCCGGACGGGGAACTCGCACCGCTCGGCCGTACCGTCACCACCCTGGAGGCGGCAGGCTTCGAGGTCCGCGACGTCGAGGCGATCCGCGAGCACTACGCCCGCACCCTGCGCGCATGGGTCGCGAACCTCGAGTCCGACTGGTCCCGCGCCGTACGGCTCACCTCACCGGGCCGGGCACGGGTGTGGCGGCTGTACATGGCGGCGTGCGCGATCGCCTTCGAACGCAACAGGATCGGTGTCAACCAGATCCTGGCGGTGAAGACGCCCCAGGGCGGCGCCTCGGGGATGCCGCTGCGCGCCCGCGACTGGCACGGTTGAACGCTGCCCGTCCCGGGGGCGTGACGCTGCAGTCGGGGCGCTGCCCCGAACCCCGCGCCTCAATCTCCCCCCGGACTCCGTCCGGGGGGAGCCCACGAGGCTGGACCTGCCCGGTCGGGCAGGTCCAGATCGTCCGGCGACTGTCTGCGGGCGTGGGGGTCCGGGGGCTTGCCCTCAGTCACGGGACGGGAGGGGGCGGGGCGGGGACTGCTCCGCGCAGCGGCCCCGCCCCGCCCGGGCCCCGGGCTACTCCGTCTTGATCGCTGTCAGCATGTTCAGCTTCGCCGCACTGCGCGCCGGCCACAGCGCCGCCATGACGCCGACCACGCCCGCCAGCAGCAGGAAGATGCCGATCCGGTCCCACGGCATGACCAGCACGTAGCCCGGGATGTCCTTGCGCAGCGTCTCGCCGATCGCCCAGGCGAGGAACGAGCCGAGTCCGATGCCGATCACCGCGCCGAAGACCGAGATCACCACGGCCTCCAGGCGGATCATCCGCTTGACCCTGCCGCGGTCCAGGCCGATCGCCCGCAGCATGCCGATCTCCTGCTGGCGCTCGAACACCGACATGGCCAGCGTGTTGATGACACCGAGCACCGCGATCAGCAGGGCCATCGCCAGGAGCCCGTACATGAGGTTCAGCGCGGTGTTGATGAAGCCGCCGAACATGTTCCGGATGTCCTGCTGGTCCATGATGCTCATCGCCGGGTTGTCGCCCAGAGCGTCCACCAGCGCCTGTTCGGCCGCCTCGCCGGCGCCGCCGTCCATCTTCACCCAGATCTCGGGGATGTACGGCTTGGGCTCGTAGGGCGCGACGAGGTCGGTGGAGACCAGCACGGGCGAGAGGAACTCGTTGCCCTGGTAGACGGCGCCGACCGTCACCTTCTCCGTCTTCGCCTTGTCCTCGCTGCCGAACTTCGCCGACAGGGTGTCACCGGTCTTCCACCCGTTCGACTTCGCGGTGTCCTCGTCGACCGCGATCCGGCCCTTGCCGAGCGTCGCGAGCGAGCCGGAGACCGTCTTGAGGTCGAAGACCTTCTCCACGTCGCCGGGGGTGACCGCCGACGCCGAGTGCCACGTGTCCTTGACCTGCAGCGAGGTGGCCTGCTGCGGGGAGACCGCGGCGACACCCTTGGCGCCCTGGATCGCGGTGAGCGCCGACTTGTCGAGCCCGCCCCCGCCGGCCATCGAGACCATGTAGTCGGCCCGGATGTTGTCCGTGGTCATCCTGTCCACGGCCTGGCCCATCGTGGCGCCGAGCACCGAGATCCCGGTGACCAGGGTGAGGCCGATCGCCAGCGCGGACGCGGTGGCGCCGGTACGGCGCGGGTTGCGGACCGCGTTCTGCCCGGCCAGCTTGCCGGACACCCCGAACACCCGGTGCAGCAGCGGCCGTACCAGCGCGATCATCGGCCGGGACAGCAGCGGGATCAGCACGATGATGCCGATCAGGGCCAGGAACGCGCCGCCGCCGATGAGCATCCGGCCGGTTTCCTTGCCGACGGCCGCACCGCCGAGGATGCCGGCCGCGCCGACGAGGGTGATCACCGAGCCGATGGTGTTGCGCACCACGAGGGACTTCGTGGTCGCCACCGCGTGCACACTGCCCATGGCCGCCACCGGGGCGATCTTCGCGGCCCGGCGGGCGGGCAGCCAGGCGGCCAGCACGGTGATCAGCACACCGACGCCGAACGCGGCGGCCACCGCAGTGGGCGAGACGATCAGCGGACCCGCGGGCACCTTCGCACCGAACGCGCTCATCGCGGACCGCAGCCCGGTCGCCAGACCGAGACCGAGGAAGAAGCCGACCACCGAGGCGATCGCTCCGACGACCATCGCCTCGAGGATCACCGAACGCTTGACCTGGCGGCGCGAGGCGCCGACGGCGCGCAGCAGCGCCAGTTCCTTGGTGCGCTGGGCGACCAGCATGGTGAAGGTGTTGGCGATCAGGAAGACGCCGACGAACAGCGCGATGGCAGCGAACACGAGCAGCAGCGTGTTGAGGTTGGACAGGCCCTCCTCGATGCTGCGGGCCTGTTCCTCGGCGAGCTCCTTGCCGGTCTTCGCCTCGGAGTCCTCGGGCAGCAGCGGCTCGACCGCGGTCAGGATCTTCTGGTCGGACGCCCCGGGCTCCGCCGCGATGGTGACGTCCTTGAAGTAGCCCGGCTGGAGGTACAGCTGCTGGGCGACGGCGGTGTCGAACAGCACCAGGCTGCCGCCCGCGTTGACCGCGCCGTCCTCGGTGGTGAAGACACCGGAGAGGGTGTACTCCTTCGCCGGGCCGTTGGTGGCCACCCGTACGGTGTCGCCCACGCCGTACTCGCCCTTGGCGGCCGAGTCCTTGTCGAGCGCTATCTGGCCGGCCTGCGTCGGCCCGTTGCCCGTGGTGAAGGTGTACGCCGCGTCCTTGCCGTCCTTGGCGGGGGAGAAGTTGGCGCCGGTGTTGGACCAGCCGTTGCCGATGAGCTTGCCGTCCTGATCGGCGACCCCGGCGAAGCCGGAGACCCGCCCGGTGGCCTCGGCGACTCCGTCCAGAGCCCGGATCCTGTTCAGGGTCTTGGTGGTGATGCCGGCATCCTTCTGGCCGCTGCTCGGGTCGGCGAACGTGGTGACGGCGACCGCGACGTCGTCGTAACTCTTGGCGGACTGCTTGCGGTAGGCGTTGCCGAGGGTGTCGGTGAAGACCAGGGTGCCGGAGACGAACGCCACGCCGAGCATCACGGCGAGCACGGTCATCAGCAGCCTGGCTTTGTGCGCGAGCACATTGCGCAGGGCGGTACGGAACATATGGGTGTCCTGGGAGTGGGTGCGGCGCATGCCGCGGCGAGCCCCGGCGGGCTCGGCCGCTGCGGCCGGACGGTGGGTGAAGAGGTCTGGGGGAGGGGGCGGGGGCGGCGGTCTCCGGACAGGGAGCGCCGCGCAGGCGGTGGTCAGGGCAGTACGGCCCGACTCCCGGCGCCCGCCCGGCCCGGGGCGTCCCGAAGGCCGGAGGCCCGGGGCCTCAGCTCGTACGGCCCTTGGCGTCGAAGTCCTTCATCCGGTCGAGGACGCCGTCGGCGCTGGGGCGCAGCATCTCGTCGACGATCCGCCCGTCCGCCAGGAAGATCACCCGATCGGCGTAGGACGCGGCCACGGGGTCGTGCGTCACCATCACCACGGTCTGGCCGAGTTCGCGCACGGAGTTGCGCAGGAAGCCCAGCACCTCGGCGCCGGAGCGGGAGTCCAGGTTTCCGGTCGGCTCGTCACCGAAGATGATCTCGGGGCGGGACGCGAGTGCACGGGCCACGGCCACCCGCTGCTGCTGGCCGCCGGAGAGCTGGGTCGGACGGTGGCTCAGGCGGTCCCGCAGGCCCACCATGTCGATGACCTGCCGCAGCCACTCCTGGTCGGGCTTGCGGCCCGCTATGTCCATGGGGAGCGTGATGTTCTCCTGCGCGGTCAGCGTCGGCAGCAGGTTGAAGGCCTGGAAGATGAAGCCGATCTTGTCCCGGCGCAGCTGGGTGAGCTGCTTGTCCTTGAGGCTGCCGAGTTCGGTCTCGCCGATGCGTACGGAGCCCGAGCTGAAGCTGTCGAGGCCGGCGACGCAGTGCATCAGAGTCGACTTGCCGGAGCCCGAAGGGCCCATGATCGCGGTGAACTCGGCCTGGTGGAAGTCGACGCTGACGCCGTCGAGCGCGACCACCTGGGTCTCGCCCTGTCCGTACACCTTGGACAGATCCGTGGCGCGGGCTGCCACTGCGGTGGCGCGGTGAGCGGTGATGGTGGTCACGAGGAGGGCTCCTGTCGCGGTCTGTTTCGGTACCACCCCATCGTGTCGGCCCCACGGCCTCGGATCGTCAGTCCCGGTGCCCGTTCCGGGGGCCCTCTCCAGTCGGACCGCCGACTGTGCCCGTACTCCTTTGGTATGACGGCGTCCCCGACACGGGATCGGGGTGCGGTGGGTTGGCAGGGAGGCGCTTTTCCGTCATTCCCGCAGGGGTGCAGGGGTGGACCGGGGGCGTGTGAGCGGAGTGTGGATGGGCGCCCACCTGGTCTGACGCACCCTCAACCACCAATAGAATCAGACAACATCGGGCCATCGCCCGGATGGCGGAGCGATCTACCCGGATAGGCTCGGGTGCCAGCGCGGAGCCGCTTACGCCCGGATGGTGGAACGCAGACACGGCGAGCTTAAACCTCGCTGCCCCTCGGGGGCGTGCCGGTTCAAGTCCGGCTCCGGGCACCTTTGTGCGAGACCTGCAGCCCCACGCCCGCCCTGGCGCGGGGAGGTCGCTCCGGCGACCGCATACCGCCCCGCCGGACGTGGTCCGGTCCGAGCGGTTTCCGTGCCTCCCCCGGCTGCCCGGTCACCGGGCAGCCGGACCGGCGGCCGTCCCCGCCGGTCACGATCCCGGAAAGATCCTCCCTGCGCACTAGGGTGTTCGCTTTGCTTCCGCATTACTCTTGGCTCCAAGGCCGCGCACGGTGGCCATGGAGGAGTGAGATGAGGAGCAGCAACCCGGTCTTCTCGCGACGGGGGTTCAGCCGCGACAACGGCTACGCGGGCTTCAACGCGCAGCAGCCGCAGGCCGGGGGCCCCGCCGTAGGAACAAACCCCTACGCACAGGGCGCGGGCAACCCGTACGCCACCAACCCTTACGCCCCGGCGGGCACGCAGCACGGCGCCCCGGCGCCCGCGCGCACCGACGTGATGACGATGGACGACGTCGTCTCGCGGACCGCCATGACCCTGGGCACCGTGGTCCTCGGCGCCGTCCTGGCCTGGACCCTGCTTCCGGTGTCCCCCACCAGCTACGGCCTGGCCATCGGCGCTGCCCTGGTGGCCTTCGTGCTGGCGATCGTCCAGTCCTTCAAGCGCACCCCGGTTCCTGCGCTGATCTTCGGCTACGCGGCCTTCGAGGGCATCTTCCTCGGCGTGATCAGCGAAATGTTCAACGCCCGGTGGGACGGCGCGCCGTTCCAGGCCGTGCTCGGCACCATGGCGGTCACCGGCGCCACGCTGTTCATGTACAAGCAGCGCTGGATCCGGGTCACGGCCCGGTACGCCCGCATCGGAATGACCATCGCGCTCGCCTTCATCGTCGTGATGGCCGTGAACCTCCTGCTGGTGGTCTTCGGCGTCGCCGAGGACGGCGGTCTGCGCAGCATGGGCCCGCTCGGAGCCATCGTCGGCATCCTGGCGATCCTGATCGGCTGCTTCTTCCTGACGCTCAACTTCAAGGAGATCGAGGACGGCATCGCCTACGGCGCGCCGCGCCAGGAGGCCTGGCTCGCGGCCTTCGGTCTGACCGTGACGCTGGTGTGGATCTACCTGGAGATGCTGCGCCTGGTCGCGATCTTCAGCGGTGACGACTAGTCGCCGTGGCGCGCACTGCGCGCCGAGGAACGCCGAAGGGCCCGCAGGCACAGCCTGCGGGCCCTTCCGCCTTGTCTCCGGTAAGGGGGCGCTAGAGCAGCTTTCTCGCGGCGCGCCTCAGGTCGTACTCATGGATGATCGCTTTCGCGTGGCCGTAGGCGAGGTTGTGCTCGCTTCGCAGCCAGCTGACCTTCTCCTCGAAACGGAAGAGCGCTGGGCCTTCTTCGACGGTCCGCAGCCAGTCGGAGATTTCACGACCGGTGCATTGGGGGATTCGGGAGAGCAGATTTCGATGGGTCTCTTCGGAGAAGACTTGGGACATCGGCGCCTCCGGACGCATTGCGCGTGTGCTCCTTCACGCCACCGTGCCTGAGCGTTCGCGTATTGGCAACAGTGTGGTCGGGGCGCGTAGGGTCGCGGCGTGCTTGACACGACCGATCTGACCGCTGCCGTGGACCGTTTCGCCGATCGCCTGAGGGCTGCTCCGCAGAGCCGGCTGCAGCGTGGTGCGGCGGCCGAGGGACTGGCTCTGGCCAGGGATCTGTCCGTAAGGGCCCAGCGGATGGAGGAGCCCGGGAGCGAGCCGCGGATCATGCCGGACGCCGGTCTCTTCTCGGTCGCGGACCAGTTGAGCGTCGCCGGACGCGATTTGGCCGAAGCGTTGCGGGCGGCCCCGTCGGGTGCCGTGGCGCAACTGAACGAGGCCGTGAAGCTGGTCCGGGCGGCTGAGGAGCGGGCGGCCCTGTGACGGGCCACCGGGGGCCGACGGCCAGAAGGTGCCCGAGCGGCCCTGAGGAGCCCTGAGGAGGCCTGAGGCGCTTTCGCACGGCCCTGGAGCGCCCAGGGGGCACATGGGGTGCGAGGGGGCGCACAGGGGGCGTACATACGGCTTTGCGGTGGTGCCGGTCCGGCGGGGGCGCACCGGTCGCCCGCTGCGGTGGGCGTCAGTGGGACGCGATCACGCGGTCCGCGAGGATGTAGACGCTCTCGTCGCCGCAGGCGAAGGTCAGGGAGTACGCGCCGGAGACGCCCGAGCCGCCCAGCAGCACCGGGGTGCGGCCCGCGCGCAGCGCGTCGGCCAGACGTTCGGCGGTCTCACGGTGACCGGGGGTCATGCAGAGCGTGGTGCCGTCGGCGAAGACGTACACGTCCAGGGTGCCGAGCGGGCCGGGCCGGACGTCGGCGAGCTCGGTGCCGGTCTCGGCGAGCTCCTCCAGGCGCGCGACCGTGCGCTCGTGGTCGGTGACCACCGGCGTCTGGACGGGCACGAAGTCGGGGTGCGAGGGGTGCCGGCGGCGGGCGGCGGCCAGCTCGGGGGAGTCCTCGGCGAACTCGGTCACCTCGGGCAGGTCGGCCATGTCGTCCAGCGCCTCCACGGCGTCCAGGTCCATGGACTCCAGGCCCACGAGGTCCGCCTGGCGCGGGACGAAGAACGGCGGGATCTCGTCGGCGGCACCGGCCAGACCGCCGAGCAGCGACGCGGAGCTGTCGCCACCGAAGCGTGCGGAGGTGTCCGCGGCGTCGCGGGCCTCCTGCGCGGCCCAGAAGGCACGCGCCTCGGCCAGCTCGCGCTCGCGCTCCTCGGCGAGCGCGTCCGCGACGGCAGCGCGTATCTCGGCGGCGTCGCTGGTGCGGGCATGGGGGACGGTGGCGATGTGGCCGGGCCCGTGCGACGCGGCGAGCTCGGTACGCAGGGCCGAGACCTGCTTGCGGAGCCCGCGCGCGGCGTGCAGGGCAGCGGCGCCCACGGCCGTGGCGGCAGCCGTGGTCACCAGCAGGGCAAGAGACATGGCGCTCACTGACTTACTCCCGAATTCAATCGATCCCCCGGACTTCCTACCTCAGCTTGCGGTGCGCCCGCGCCTTCTGTCAGTGCATTACGTCACGAAATGGACAGGAGTTTATGCCTGGGGTTTAACCGGGAAACGGTCCTGACCTGCAAAAAGGGCTCTCCCCCAGGACGTAGGTCACATCCTGGGGGAGATTCAGTCACGAACTGAGATCCAGCTGAACGGCAACCCGCCGGTAGGCGTCCGTCCGGTCTCGCCCGGCCGCGCTCAGCTGAGGCGCTCGATGACCATGGCCATGCCCTGGCCGCCACCGACGCACATCGTCTCGAGGCCGAACTGCTTGTCGTGGAACTGAAGGCTGTTGATCAGCGTGCCGGTGATCCGGGCGCCGGTCATGCCGAAGGGGTGGCCGACCGCGATGGCGCCGCCGTTGACGTTCACCTTGTCGATGTCGAAGCCGAGGTCGCGGTAGGAGGGGATGACCTGCGCGGCGAAGGCCTCGTTGATCTCGACCAGGTCGATGTCGCCGGTGGTCAGTCCGGCGCGCTTCAGCGCCTGCTTGGAGGCCTCGACCGGGCCGAGGCCCATGATCTCGGGAGACAGACCGGAGACACCGGTGGAGACGATCCGGGCCAGCGGGGTCAGGCCGAGCTCGCGGGCCTTGGTGTCGGACATGATCACCAGGGCGGCGGCGCCGTCGTTGAGCGGGCAGCAGTTGGCGGCGGTGACCAGGCCGTCGGGGCGGAAGACGGGCTTGAGGCCCTCGACGCCTTCGAGGGTGACGCCGGCGCGCGGGCCGTCGTCCTTGCTCACCACGGTTCCGTCCGGGGTGGTGACCGGGGTGATCTCGCGCTCCCAGAAGCCGTTCTTGATGGCTTCCTCGGCGAGGTTCTGCGAGCGGACGCCGAACTCGTCCATGTCCTGGCGGGTGACGCCCTTGAGGCGCGCCAGGTTCTCTGCGGTCTGGCCCATCGCGATGTAGGCGTCCGGGACCACGCCGTCCTCGCGCGGGTCGTGCCAGGTGGAGCCCTCGGACTCGGCAACGGCGGTCGTACGGGCCTCGGCCTCGGCGAAGAACGGGTTGTGCGTGTCGGGCAGGCTGTCGGAGTTGCCCTTCACGAAGCGGGACACCGTCTCGACACCCGCCGAGATGAAGACGTCGCCCTCGCCCGCCTTGATGGCGTGCAGCGCCATGCGGGAGGTCTGCAGCGACGACGAGCAGTAGCGGGTGACGGTGCAGCCGGGGAGGTGGTCCATCCCCATCTGCACGGCGACGATGCGGCCGAGGTTGTTGCCCTGCTCGCCGCCGGGGAGGCCGCAGCCGAGCATCAGGTCTTCGATGTCCCGGGGGTCGAGCTCGGGGACCTTGGCCAGGGCGGCCTGGATGATCGTGGCGGTGAGGTCGTCCGGGCGCAGGTCCTTCAGGGATCCCTTGAAGGCCCGGCCGATGGGCGAGCGGGCGGCAGAGACGATCACAGCTTCGGGCATCACGGCTCCAGGAGGGGATTGAGCAAGGCTGTCAGGGAAGTTACCCGTACGTACCGCGCGGGTCACCGTACGAGCTGTGTGATGCGGGCCTCTTTTCTAAGCGGGCGCTTGCTCAGTTCGGTGTGACGGGTCCTGGGGCTCGCTCCGGATCCGGCTCCACGACGGTCTGGGCGGCGGATTCGGCCACCGCCTCGGCAGCCGCTTCCGTCGCCGCCTCGGCAGCGGGCAGCCGGCGCCGGCGCCGGTGCTTGAGCAGCGCCCACGGCGCGCGGGCGCCCGTGACCTCGGTGCCCGCCTCGGCCGCGGCCGTCGCCGCGGCACGGGCGACCGGCAGCATGTCCTCGTCGCGGTCCACGTCCAGGGCGTCGCTCTCCGGCCACAGCCCGAGCACGGCACACACCGTGGGCAGCATCGCCATCGCCGCCGTCGCGTACCCCTCCGCCGACGGGTGGTAGTTGTCCACACCGAACATCTCGCGCGGGTTCGCCGCGAACTCCGGGCCCAGCAGGTCGCCGAGCGAGACCGTACGCCCGCCCTGCTCCACCACCACGATCGTCTGGGCCGCCGCCAGCTGGCGGCTCACCCTGCGGGCCAGCCAGCGCAGCGGCTGGTACACCGGCTCGATCGTGCCGAGGTCCGGACAGGTCCCCACGACCACCTCCGCGCCGGCCGTGCGCAGCCGGCGCACCGCCGAAGCCAGATGGCGCACGGACACGGTGGGCGGCATCCGGTGCGTGACATCGTTCGCACCGATCATGATCACGCAGATGTCGGGAGTGCGTGTACGGTCCGCGAGCAGCAGGGTGACCTGTCGCTCCAGATCGTCGGACTGAGCGCCCGGCAGGGCGATGTTGCGCACCTGGACCGGCCGCTCGGCGACCGCCGCGAGTCCCGACGCCAGAAGCGCCCCCGGGGTCTGTCCCGCCCGGCGCACACCCTGGCCCGCCGCCGTCGAATCTCCCAGCACGGCCAGATACAGCGGATTGCTGCGGCCGAAGGCCAGCCCGTACAGGCCGTCGCCCCGCGGGGGGATGGGCGCCGTGCCCCCGCCCACCGACCGTTTGGCCAGCTGGACCTCCGCCAGCAGCACACCCACGGCCGCCGCACCGAGCAGGCCGATACTGCCTCCGCCGTACGCCGCGCCTGCCGCGATGCGCCTGGCCACCCTCGCCCTCGACACTGTCCGAGCCACCTCCTCACAGCCCCGGGCAGGCCGCCGCCCCGCGCCGGCCTCGTCGCCGTACAAGAGCTAACTGCCCCGTAGCTGCCGTCGCCCAATCCCGCGCCCATCCGGCATACGCTGGCGACACCATTACGGAGACCCCGGAGAACATTGTGCGCATCCACAACTCGATGATCAGTCTCGTCGGCAATACCCCGCTGGTGAAGCTGAACAGCGTGACCGCAGGCATTCAGGCGACCGTGCTCGCCAAGGTCGAGTACTTCAACCCCGGCGGGTCGGTGAAGGACCGGATCGCCCTGCGCATGATCGAGGCCGCCGAACAGAGCGGCGCGCTCCTGCCCGGCGGCACGATCGTCGAGCCGACCAGCGGCAACACCGGCGTCGGACTTGCGATCGTGGCCCAGCAGAAGGGTTACAAGTGCATCTTCGTCTGCCCGGACAAGGTGTCCACGGACAAGATCAATGTGCTGCGTGCCTACGGTGCCGAGGTCGTCGTCTGCCCGACGGCCGTCGACCCCGAGCACCCGGACTCGTACTACAACGTCTCCGACCGTCTGGTGCGCGAGACGCCCGGCGCCTGGAAGCCCGACCAGTACTCCAACCCCAACAACCCGCGCTCGCACTACGAGACCACCGGTCCCGAGCTGTGGGAGCAGACGGACGGCCGCATCACCCACTTCGTCGCGGGCGTCGGCACCGGCGGCACGATCTCCGGCACCGGCAACTATCTGAAGGAGATCAGCGGCGGCAAGGTCAAGGTCATCGGCGCGGACCCGGAAGGCTCCGTGTACTCCGGGGGCTCGGGCCGCCCGTACCTGGTCGAGGGCGTCGGCGAGGACTTCTGGCCCACCGCGTACGACCCGAACGTGACCGACGAGATCGTCGCCGTGTCCGACAAGGACTCCTTCCAGATGACCCGGCGCCTCGCCAAGGAGGAGGGCCTGCTGGTCGGCGGCTCCTGCGGCATGGCAGTCGTCGCGGCGCTGCGCGTCGCCGAGGGCCTCGGTCCCGACGACGTCGTGGTCGTGCTGCTCCCCGACAGCGGCCGCGGCTACCTCTCCAAGATCTTCAACGACGAGTGGATGGCCGACTACGGCTTCCTCGAGGAGACCGGCTCCGCCACCGTCGCCGACGTCCTGCGCCACAAGGAGGGCGGCAACATGCCCAGCCTGGTGCACATGCACCCGGAGGAGACCGTCGGCGAGGCCATCGAGGTGCTGCGCGAGTACGGCGTCTCGCAGATGCCGATCGTCAAGCCGGGCGCCGGGCACCCGGACGTCATGGCCGCCGAGGTGATCGGCTCCGTGGTCGAGCGCGAGCTGCTGGACGCGCTCTTCACGCAGCGCGCCTCGCTCCACGACCCGCTGGAGAAGCACATGTCGTCGCCGCTGCCGCAGGTCGGCTCGGGCGAGCCGGTCGCCGACCTGATGTCGGTGCTGGGCGATGCGGCGGACGCGGCGATCGTGCTGGTCGAGGGCAAGCCGACGGGTGTGGTGAGCCGTCAGGACCTGCTGGCGTTCCTCGCGGGCGACGCCAAGTGACGCGTTCCGGACGCGGTTTCGCGTAATCGGTACGCGCGCGACACGTTCGCGCAGCACCCGCTTAACACGCGTCCGGCACATTGGTGGATGTCGGCAGGGGGACCGGGCAGGGATCCCGGCCGGCACACCAACGGCGTCCAGGACTTCCGGAGCGGCTCCCGGACCTCTCGGACGCCCCGGACGCGGAGACCCGGCCCTGACCCGGTCCGTGTCCTTCGCGGGGACCGCCGTCGTCCCGCCCCCTGGCTCCGGCCGGGGGTGCGGCGGTCCCCGCCACACCTCCTTGCGTTCCGTCCGCCGGGCCTTTGGCGCCAGGCCGTGTCTGACAAAGCCCGCCTGGCGCGGCGACGGCTGCGGCACCTCGCTGTGTTGTCGGAGCCGCCCGAGTACGTCCGGTACGAGGGCGATCTCCCCCGGCATCCGGCCGGGCGCTGGTCTCACCCCGCCTTGCGATGCGTCCCCTCGGCCCTGGCGGGCCTGGGGAGACCCCACGCATCTGACGCCGCAGGCTGATCCTCGAAGATCGCCCGGACAGGGCCTATTCGCGGCCCACGGGAGCCGCGGTCCAACTGGCCAGCAGCGCAAGGCGCTCCGCCGTCCTGGAACCCGGCTCCGGGGTGTAGATCACCAGCAGTTGGTCGGGGTCGCCCGGCGGGGAAAGGCTTTCGTACGGCAGCGTCAGCTCGCCGATCAGGGGGTGGACGATGCGCTTGACCCCGTATGTCTTCTCCTTGACCTGGTGGTCCGCCCACAGGCGGCAGAACTCCTCGCTCTTCACCGACAACTCGCCCACCAGCGCGGTGAGCCGGCGATCGTCCGGGTGCCGGCCGGCGGACAGGCGCAGATAGGCGACCACCTCCGCCGCCACCGCCTCCCACTCCGGGTACAGCTCACGCGTCGCCGGGTCGAGGAACACCGCGCGGGGAACGCTGCGGGCTGCGGCGGTCATGCGCGAGTAGGTGATGAGCGCGTCGCCCAGCGCGTTCCAGGCCAGCACGTCGAGACGCCGGCCGAAGACATACGCGGGCGCGGCGGTGATCGTGTCGAGGAGCAGCCGCATCCCCGGGCGTACCCGCTCCTGCGGCACATCGGGGCCCGACTTCCTGGGGCGGGCCACATCGCGCAGATGGGCGTGCTCCGTCTCGTCCAGGCGCAGCACCCGGGCGACCGCGTCCAGCACGGCGTCCGACACGGACTGCCCGCGCCCCTGCTCGAGGCGGATGTAGTAGTCGACGCTGACGCCCGCGAGCTGGGCGACCTCTTCGCGGCGCAGACCCGGCACGCGGCGCCGGCCGTACGGGGTGAGACCGACGTCCTCCGGCCGGATACGGGCACGGCGCGAGCGCAGGAAGTCTCCGATGTCGCCGTCCATGGTTCGAGCCTAGCCGGGCGGCCGCCGCCGAGCCTGGTACTGGCAGACCCAGGAAAAGCGCAGCCCTGGGTGGCGCCCGGCCCCGCGCGGACAGTGGTGCCTGTCCACCACCGGGCGTCCGCACCGGACGCGTACACAGGAGCACACGACATGACCTACGACAGCCTCGCCGGCCGTACCGCCGTCGTCACCGGTGCCGCCAGCGGCATCGGCGCCGCAACCGCCCGGCTGCTCGCCGCCCATGGGGCGCGGGTGGCGCTGCTCGCCCGGCGCACCGAGCGGCTCGGCGAACTGGCCGAGAAGATCACCGCGGAGGGCGGCAGCGCGCTCGCGGTCACCGCGGACGTCACGGACGACGCCTCCGTGACCGCCGCCGTCGCGAGCGTCCACTCCGCGTACGGGCCGGCCGACCTGCTGGTCAACAACGCCGGAGTGATGCTGCCGAACCCGCTCGACGACGGGCGCATCGACGAATGGCAGCAGATGATCGACACCAATGTGACGGGTGCGCTGCGGATCATCAGGGCGTTCACCGGGGACCTGGTGGCCGCGGCGGCCGACGGCAGGGCGGCCGACCTGGTGAACATCTCCTCGATCGGCGCGCACATCACCTTCCCCAACTACGCGGTGTACGGCGCGACCAAGGCGGCGCTCACCTATCTTTCCCAGTCGCTGCGCGGCGAGCTCGGCCCGCGCGATGTGCGCGTCACCAACATCGAGCCCGGGTTCACCGGGTCTGAGCTGCGCGATCACATCGACAACCCGGAGCTGAGCGGGCAACTGGACACCATGGTCCAGGAGGTGGGGCTGCTCAGCTCCGACGACATCGCCGATCTGATCGCGTACACCACCAGCCGGGCCCGGCACGTCAATCTGCGCCAGGCCGTCGTGCTGCCGACCCGCCAGGCGTGAGAGGGGGCCGCTGGGGGGTACTTCCCTCGGCCGCCGGTTCCGTGGGGGGAGCTCAGTTCTCCCAGTCGGACTCGTCGCGCTGCGGCCTGCGCTGCCAGGGCCAGCCGCGTGCCGCGTGCACGGCGTTGACGCCGACGATGCCGAACCAGGCGACGATCAGGCCCTCCAGGTCGGCGTTGGTCACGGCGATCGCCGACAGCGGGATGGCCAGGACCAGCGAGATGATGCCGAAACCGTAGCGCTCGCCGAAGTTCGCCTCCGCGGACTTCGGCCGGGCGCCGCCGCGGGCGTCGGCCATCTGAGACTCGGCGAGCCGGCGGCGCACGCGGCGGTCGACCGTGCCGTCGAGACGCTGCTCGACCTTCTCCAGAAACGATTCGACGAGTGCGGAGTCGTACTCCTCGCCCAGCTCGCGGCGGGCGTGCAGGGTGGCGTCGAGCTCCTTCTTGAGCTCAGGGTCGCGGGCTTCCATGCCGCCGACGCTACGGGGGGCCGGCCGCCGCGTCAGTGGGGGTAGCACCCCTCTTTCACCAAGGGGCAGCCAGAGATCCACAAGCCGTTGTACAAAGACACCATGACCACTGAACGCACCTCCGTGACCAGCCATGCCGCCGCGTACGCCTTCGGCGGCCTGCACCATGTGCAACTCGCGATCCCGGCCGGTGCCGAGGATCTGTGCCGTCAGTTCTGGGGCGATGTACTCGGCATGACGGAGCTTCAGAAGCCGCCGGTGCTGGCGGCGCGTGGCGGCTGCTGGTTCCGCGGCGGCGGCCTGGAGGTCCACCTCGGCGTCGAGGAGGACTTCGGTCCGGCCCGCAAGGCGCACCCGGGCATCCTCGTCCGCTCGCTGCGGGAGCTGTCGGAGCGCCTGGAGGCGTGCGGCCACGAGGTGATCTGGGACGACGCCTTCCCCGGCCACGACCGGTTCTACGCCTTCGACAAGCTCGGCAACCGGCTGGAGTTCCTGGAGCCCCGGACCGCGTCCTGACGGCGGTCCCGGGCGGGCAGTGGCCGCCCTTCCCCTTGCCGTGGCTGTATATGGTCATGCAGAGTCATAGGTGACTGAATAATTCGGGATCCGACGAGGGGGACGGCATGAACGACAGCCCCGCTGCGAGACTGCAGCTGCTGTTCGAGGGGCACCGGCTCACGCCCACCCAGCGCCGCATCGCGCACAGCATGGTCCGCCGGGCCGCCGATGTGCCGTTCCTGTCCAGCGTGGAGCTGGCCGAGCTCGCCGGGGTCAGCCAGCCGTCCGTGACCCGCTTCGCCGTCGCCCTCGGCTTCGACGGCTATCCGGCGCTGCGCAAGCATCTGCGCGAAGTCGCCCCGCCGGAGGCGGCCACCGGCAAGGATGCGCTCAACGAGTACCAGCAGGCCGTCCAGGCGGAGATCGAGAACCTGCGGCACCTCTCGGCGCTCCTGGAGGACCCGGAGCCCGTCGAACGGGCGGGCCGGCTGCTCGCCGCCTCCCGCCCGCTGCCCGTACTCGGGCTGCGCGCAGCGTCCTCGCAGGCCCGCGGCTTCGTCTACTTCGCGTCCAAGGTGCACCCCGATGTACGGCTGCTGGACGAGGGCGGCTCGATGCTCGCCGACCGTATCGACGCGGCCCGGCTCGCGGGCGCGAGCGCGCTGCTGTGCTTCGCGCTGCCGCGCCATCCCAAGGAGGTCGTGGAGACGCTGGCCTACGCCCGCTCGGCCGGGCTGAGCGTGGTGACGGTCGCGGACTCGGCGTTCGCCCCGGTCGCGGCCCACAGCGACGTGCTGATCCCGGCCGCCGTCGGCACCGGCCTCGCCTTCGACACGGCGTGCGCGCCGATGCTGCTGGGGCGGGTGCTCCTGGAAGCCATGTGCGACGACCTGCCGGACGCCCAGGCGCGGCTCGAGGACTTCGACACCCGTGCGGCGGCCCGCGGACTGTTCGTGGAGTGACCCGCGCGGTGACGCCCACGGGTCCGGCCGATTCTCAGGCGGAGCTCAGAAAGAGGCGCTAATCTCCCGGGCCGAACACGGGTTCTGTGGAGGGAGCACAGCGTGGGTGCAACCAGGTTCGGGGTCGGTCAGGCCAGGGGGCGTTGGTGGCTGATGCGGGAGGTGGGTTCGGCCGGGGCGGGTGTGGGTGCAACCAGGTTCGGGGTCGGTCGGGCCAGGGGGCGTTGGTGGCTGATGCGGGAGGTGGGTTCGGCCGGGGCGGGTGTGGGTGCAACCAGGTTCGGGGTCGGTCAGGCCAGGGAGTCCACCGAGGGTCGGCGTGGGACGCAGGCGCTGGCGCGCGTGGCTGTGATCGTGCGGGCGGGGGCGGCGCCCCTGTGGTGGCCGGGGCTGGCGGCCGCCGGAATCGGCGTGCCGCTGCCCGGGATCACCGGGCGGTGGGCCGGCGCTGTCGCCGGGACCGCGCTGTTCCTGGTCACGGCCTTCGTGGTCGCTCTCATGCGACGCGGGCGCTACACCCGGCTCGCGGGCTGCGCCACTCGCGCCGGGCGGCATGACATCCTCCAGGACCGCCGGGTGACGCTGCGGGTGTGGCGGCGTGCCCACCGCTGGTGGCTGCTGCTCGCCTTCCTCGCCGCCGTGGGGAGTTCGTTCGCCGTGCCCTTCGCCGGCGGGGCGGTGCTCGCCGGCGCGGGCGCCGGGCTGTGGGCCAAGGCCGTCCTGCTGGGCCGCCGCGAGCGCACGGACGAGACACTGCTGTGGGTCGGCGCCGACAGGGTGGCGAAGGGCCCGGCCGGCACACGGACCACGGGCTTCCGTACCACCGGCGTCGCGGCCGGCGACGCCGCGCCCGGAGGGGCGCGGCGCCGGCACTGAGCCGTCGTCAGACCTCCAGAGTGTTCTCGATCTGCCGCAGCTGGTGCCGGGCCATCGCCAGGTTCGCGCGCTGCTTGTCCAGGGCCAGGTAGAGGAACAGGCCGTTGGTGCCACGGCCCTTGAGCAGCCGGATCAGGTGGTACTGGGTGTCGAGGGTGATCAGGATGTCCTCGATGTCGTCCTTGAGTCCGAGGTGCTCCATCGTGCGGACCTTGGCACGGACCACGTCGGTGTTGCCCGCCGCGGCGACGGTCAGATCGAGATCCTTGCCGCCGCCCACGGTGCCCAGCGCCATGCCGCTGGTGTAGTCGACGAGCGCGGTGCCGAGGGCCCCCTCGATCGAGGTGAGGATTTCCTTGAGCGCGGCTTCGGTGTTGGCCATGAGAGTGGCAGTTCCTTTCCGTCTGGTGGTTGTTCTTGCTGTTGTGCGGGTGGTCTTGCGGGTCGGCGGGGTCGCGGGGGTGGCTGCCATCAGGCGTTCTCCGGTCGGTCGAGTGCCGCGTCGACCAGCTCACCGATCCGGATGCCGGCGCGACGGGCCTCGAGGTGGAGCCGGCCCACGTTGATACGGGGCTCGGCCAGCAGGGTCAGTACGGCGGAGGAGCCCGCCGCATAGGTGGCGACATAGCCGTCCTCGCCCCGGACGAGCAGCTCCCGGAAGCCGCCCTGCCCGGTCGTCTCGGTCAGCCGCTGGGCGACGCCGAGCGCGGCGGCGGTGAGCGCGGCCACGCTCTCCGCCTCCGTGTCCGGGGTGTCCCGGGCCAGGACGAGGCCGTCCACGCTGGCCGCGAGGGCACCGGTGAGCTGCGGCAACCGGGTCCTCAACCGGCGCAGCTCGTCGAGGACTCCGCTACTCGCGGCCATCAGCTGTCTCCTCTCGGCGCGCTGCCGGAGCGCGCGAATCACAGCGTTGCCTCCAGGGCGTCACGGAGCCGGCGGAGCAGAGCAACATCGGGGTCGGGGAACGTTTCCGCTCGGGCGAAAACGGGCGGCGGTAACGGCGTGGCCGGTCTGCGGGGCGGCTCCACGAGCCCTGCCGCGGCCAGCCGGTGGACGTCGACCAGGGTGTGGAAGGCCGGCCGGCCCAGGACATGGGCGATGTCGCCCGCGGTGCGGACCCCGTCCGCCAGTTCGAGCACCGCGCGGTGCCGGGCGGCGAGCCGGGTGCCCGGCACCATCCCGGTACGCACCACGGGTGCCGTGTCCGACCCCGGGTGCGCCCACAGCCGGGCGAGCAGTTCACGGCGCCGCAGGGTCTCCCGTTCGACGGCCTCCGCCGCTACGGGCCGTACGGGACCGATCCAGTGGGCCACGCCGTAGCGGAACCTGCTCGGCCCGCGGCTGGGGGAGAGCGCGAAGAACGCCGCGTCGTACAGCGCCCCCAGGTGGCAGATTTCCAGCTCGCCGCCGGAGACCGTGCCGCGCTCGACCAGATACCGGCCGACCCTGCCGTACGACCCTGCCTCGCGCAGCGCCTCCTGCCAGCCGTCGGCGTGCAGTCGGCCGCCCGCCGTCAGCAGGACGTCGAGGCCCGGGGCGGCGGGGCTCTCGGCGTGCACCACCTGGCCGTCGACCAGGTAGAGCGTGCCCCGGTCCCGTAACAGCGCGCCGGTGGCCCGCTCGGAGGCGAGGCGCAGCAGCATGGGCGACACGCTCACTCCAGCACCAGCCGATCGGTCAGTTCGCGCATCCGCAGCCGCGCGAGGGCGAGATTGCCCTCGTCGCGGTCGAGCCACAGATGCAGCAGCACGCTGCTGTCGAACGACGTCTCGACGAAACGCAGCAGGTGGTAGGCGCTGCGGGTGGTGACCACCAGATCCTCGACATCGAGGGCCTTCTCGGCGCCGGCGGGCGCGAACGTGGGGTGCTCCGCGGCCATCCGTGCCAGCTCGGCGGTCTCGGCGGCGGCCGTCTCGTGGTCGTCACCGGCCGCGTCGCCGACGGTGCCGAGTGCGAGTCCACTGGTCCAGTCGACGACGGCGGCACCGCGTGCTCCCGGCAGCCGCATGGCGTGCAGCAGGCACTCGTCGATTCCGGGCACGCGGAACTCCCCTCCAGCGCGTGTACGAACGGCTCGGACGCATGTCCGTGACGGAGAGGTTACGCACCGTGCTGCCTACCGGGGGAAGTTCTGGCATTTTCCATCGGAACATGCGGGGAGTCCGATAGGGTCCGCAGTGCCCGGTTCGCCACCGGGTGACTTTGTCATACCCGGGGGCAGGGGAGCGGTCGGATCGGCTCACATCCGGGGCCGGGATCAGACCTCGTGGTGCACCTTCATCACCAGCTTGTTCACGCCCCACAGCACAATGCCTACGCCGATCAGCACTCCGGACCGGATGTACACATCGGCTGGCCGGTCCGCCAGCGGGCTGGCCAGGATGACGGCGCTGATCGCCCCGAGGACCGGCAGGATCGTCGGCGTACGGAAGTGCTTGTGCGCCACACGGTCCTTGCGCAGCACCAGCACCGCCACATTGACCACCGCGAACACGCAGAGCAGCAGGAACGCGGTGGTGTCGCCGAGCCCCTCGATCTCGCCCGTGGAGACCAGCGCGACGGCGAGGACGGTGACGAAGAGGATGCCCGCGACGGGTGTACGGCGGCCCGGCAGCACCTTGCCCATCGCGCGCGGCAGGACCCGCTCGTTGGCCAGGCCGTAGCAGAGCCGCGAGGCCATCATGATGTTGATCAGGGCGGAGTTCGTGACCGCGAACAGCGCGATCAGCGCGAAGAGTTTGGGCGGGAAGCTGACCCCACCGGCCTTGACGACCTCCAGCAGCGGGCCGCTGGAGCCCTCCAGGGTCCGGTGGTGCACGAGCAGCGAGGACACCAGCGCGACCAGCACATAGACCGTGCCGGTGACGACGACACCGGTGAAGATCGCACGCGGGAAGGTGCGGGCCGGATCCTGCGTCTCCTCCGCCATGTTCACCGAGTCCTCGAAGCCGACGAAGGCGAAGAAGCCCAGCGCCGTGGCGCCGAGCACACTCGTCAGCAGCGCGTATCCGGTACCGGACGCCTGGAACTCGCCCAGCCGGGACGGCTCCCCCTCACCGGTCAGCACCGCCCAGGCCCCGATCCCGAGGATCACCAGCAGGCCGGAGAGCTCCACGAGGGTCAGTACCACGTTGGTCTTCACGGACTCCGAGACACCGCGCAGGGCGATCGAGGCGAGCGCCAGGATGAAGAGGATCGCGACGAGCGTGGGCGGGAGCGCGTCGGTGAACTCCTGGAGGTAGTCCCCGCTGAAGGCCCGGGCCGCCGCGCTCGCGGACGACAGCCCGGAGCACATCACCATGAAGGCGATGATGAACGTCAGGAACGGGACGTTGAACGCCTTCTGGGTGTAGAGCGCGGCCCCGGCCGCCCGGGGGTACTTGCCGACCAGTTCGGCATACGAGCCGGCGGTCATGATCGCCACGACGAAACCGATCACGAACGGCAGCCACAGCGCGCCGCCGACCCTGCCCGCGACCACGCCGGTGGTGGCGTAGATCCCGGTGCCGAGGATGTCGCCGATCACGAAGAGAGTCATCAGCTTGAGGCTGATGGCCCGTTTGAGTGATGGCTGCTGATCCGGTGCGCCCGGGGACGCGGGTGCGGATGTGGCCATGGGACACCTCTCCGTCAGCTGTTGGGAGGTGTCCTGCCCGACGGGGTCCGCCGGGATTCGGGTCAGGCGGGGATGCACCCGTACGCAGTCAGGCGCCGCGGCCCTCCACGGCGGTCGCGACATCGTCGAGGTCCTTGGCGATCGCCCTGCTCACGGCCTTGACGCCGAGCGGGCCGAGCACCTTGGACAGCAGGCCCATGAAGCCGCCGGGCGGCACGGCCGAGAACGTCATTCGTACCGTCGTCGTCTCCGGTCCCGCGGTCAGCAGCTCGAACTCCGAGACATAGTGGGTGCCGTGGGAGTCGGCCTCCACCACATAGAGCTCGAGCGGCTCGCACGCGGTCACGTACATCTCCTCGGTGGCTTCCTTGCCCAGCATCCGCCGGGTCTCGCGCCACCGGGTGCCGACGTCGAAGCCGCCCTCGGTGAGTACCTCGATCCGCTGCACGCCGCTGAGGACACGCTCCATACCCTGAAGGTCGGTCAGGGCCTCCCACACGCGCCCCGGCGAGGCCCTGATCACGCGCTCGACGACAGTCCTGGGTGTCATGGCTTCATGGAACCACCGGGGTCCGGCAACCGCCCCCGCGGGAAACGCTGCCGCTGCCGGTCAGCCGAGCAGCGCGTCCGCCCGTCCGCCGCCGGACTCCGCGACGATCTGGTCGACCGTCTGCGCGGCCCGCACGGTCGTGAAGCGGACCTTGCCGTCCGGCCGGACGGCGAAGCCGTGCACGCCGGGGCGCGGCAGGCTGTTGTAGCTGTAGTGGGCGGTGAAGTAGTACGCGCCGGTGTCCAGGGCCGCGATCACATCTCCCTGCTCCAGCAGCGGCAGCGCCCGCCCCACGGCGAGCAGGTCACCCGCGAAGCAGGCGGGCCCGGCGATGTCCTGGGCGACGGCGGGACCGGTCTTCGGCAGCCCCTGCGAGTCGTACGAGGCGATGCGCAGCGGCCAGGACGCGGGGTCGTAGACGGTACGGGTGGCGACCTGAACGCCGGCGTGGGTGACGGCGATCGGCCGGGCCCCCGCGGACTTGGCGTACTCGACCCGGGCGAGGACGGTGCCGTGCTTGGCGAGCAGCGAGCGGCCGAACTCGGTGACCAGGCCGTAGCGGCCGTCGAACAGCCCCGGCACCCGCTGGGCCAGCAGCTGTGCGTAGGCGGCGAAGGTGGGGGTCTGCTCGTCGGAGGTGAAGTTGACCGGGAGGCCGCCGCCGATGTCGACGGTGTCGATCTGCTGCCGGCCGGCCGCGGTGTTGATCTCCTCGGCCAGCTCGTACACCGTCCGGATGCCCTCGGCCATCAGGTCGAGCGGCATGCCCTGGGAGCCGGAGTGGGCGTGCAGCCGGGTCAGCCAGGGCCGGTCGAGGAAGGCCCGTACGACCCGGGCCCGGGCGCCCTCGTCGCGCAGGGCGACGCCGAACTTGGACGTGGCGGTGGCCGTCGACAGGGCGTCGATGGAACCGCCGCCGATCTGCGGATTGACCCGCAGGCCGAGCGGCGACGCCGGGGACGCGCCGGAGACCAGGGTGTCGAGCCGGGCGAGCTCCTCGGGGTTGTCGGCGTTGACCGCGATGCCCAGCGCCAGGGCTTCGCGCAGCTCGGCGACCGTCTTGGCGGGGGAGTCCAGGACCGTGCGGTCCGGGGGCAGCCCGGCGGCCCTGGCCAGCGCGAGCTCGCCCGGGCTCGCCACCTCCGCGCCGATGCCCTCGGCGTGCAGCAGCGCGAGCACCGGGACCAGGGGTGTGGCCTTCACGGCGAAGGCGTGCAGCACGGGCGCACCGGTGACAGCGGCGAACGCCGTCCGCAGGGCCGACGCCGCCGCCCGGATGCCCGCCACGTCGAGCAGGGCCACCACGGGCTCCGCCTCGCTCAGCAGCCCTTGCTCCACGGCCGCGCGCACGGCCTGATCCCTACGGTCCCCGAGGTCGATAGGCATGTGTGTCAGCCAATCATCCGGCGGGGCCGGTCGCAGCTGTTGACTGAAACTATTCAGCAAGCGAAGATGTGAATAGATTTCCCAACAGTGAGTGTCGTATCGCTCTCGTGGTCGCACTCGTCGTCGCAGTCGCGAGGAGGCATTGCCATGTCAGGACCCCGCCCCGTTCGGGCACCGCGCGGTACGGAACTGAGCGCCCTCGGCTGGCAGCAGGAAGCCGCGCTGCGCATGCTCCAGAACAACCTCGACCCCGAGGTCGCCGAGCACCCGGACAAGCTCGTCGTCTACGGCGGCACGGGCAAGGCGGCGCGTGACTGGCGCTCCTTCGACGCGATGGTCCGCACGCTGCAGACCCTGAAGCAGGACGAGACGATGCTCGTCCAGTCCGGCCGGCCGGTCGGCGTCATGCAGACCCACGAGTGGGCCCCCCGTGTGCTGATCGCCAACTCCAACCTGGTCGGCGACTGGGCGAACTGGGAGGAGTTCCGGCGCCTGGAGGCCCTCGGCCTGACCATGTACGGCCAGATGACGGCCGGCTCGTGGATCTACATCGGCACGCAGGGCATCCTCCAGGGCACGTACGAGACGTTCGCCGCCGTCGCGGCCAAGAAGTTCAACGGCACGCTCGCCGGGACGATCACCCTGACCGCCGGCCTCGGCGGCATGGGCGGTGCCCAGCCCCTCGCCGTGACCATGAACGACGGCGTCGCGATCTGCATCGACTGCGACCCCCGCGCGATCGAGCGCCGTATCGAGCACCGCTACCTGGACGTGAAGGCCAACTCCCTGGAGCACGCGCTCCAGCTCGCGGTCGAGGCCCGCGACGCCCGCAAGCCGCTCTCCATCGGCCTCCTCGGCAACGCAGCCGAGCTGCTGCCGCGGATGCTCGCCGAGGGCGCCCCGATCGACATCGTGACCGACCAGACGTCGGCCCACGACCCGCTCGCCTACCTGCCCCTCGGTGTCGACTTCGACGACATGCAGTCGTACGCGGCCGAGAAGCCGGCCGACTTCACGCAGCGCGCCCGCGAGTCGATGGCCAGGCACGTCGAGGCGATGGTCGGCTTCATGGACGCAGGCGCCGAGGTCTTCGACTACGGCAACTCGATCCGCGGTGAGGCCCAGCTGGCCGGATACGACCGGGCGTTCGCCTTCCCCGGCTTCGTACCCGCCTACATCCGGCCGCTGTTCTGCGAGGGCAAGGGCCCGTTCCGCTGGGCGGCGCTGTCGGGCGAGGCATCGGACATCGCCAAGACCGACAAGGCGATCCTGGAGCTGTTCCCCGAGAACGAATCGCTGCACCGCTGGATCAAGATGGCCGGTGAGCGCGTCCACTTCCAGGGCCTCCCGGCACGCATCTGCTGGCTGGGCTACGGCGAGCGGGACCGCGCGGGCGAGCGCTTCAACGACATGGTGGCGAGCGGCGAGCTGGCGGCCCCGCTGGCGATCGGCCGCGACCACCTGGACTGCGGCTCGGTGGCCTCCCCGTACCGCGAGACCGAGTCCATGCTCGACGGCTCCGACGCCATCGCGGACTGGCCGCTGCTGAACGCGATGGTCAACGTCGCGTCGGGCGCTTCGTGGGTGTCGATCCACCACGGCGGCGGCGTCGGCATGGGCCGCTCGATCCACGCCGGCCAGGTGTCGGTGGCGGACGGTACGAAGCTGGCCGGCGAGAAGATCCGCCGCGTGCTGACGAACGACCCCGGGATGGGCGTCATCCGGCACGTGGACGCCGGGTACGACATCGCGGAGTCGGTCTCCCAGGACCGCGGCGTCCGCATCCCCATGCGGGAGGGTGACGCGTAATGGCCGTGGGCAATGGTCCCGCAGGGCAAGGGGGGCACCGCCCGGGCGAAACCACGGGGGCGGGTGGGCACCTCCCGGCGGAGCCGGATGTTTCGCTGCCGGGCGGGGACCGGGGGGACCCCCGTCGCCCTGCGGAACGCCTGCCCGCAGCGGGTTCGTTCCACGAGATGTGGCGCGAGCTCGCGCCCGTCGGGCGCAACGCCGACACCGGCGGCTACCGCCGCTTCGCCTGGACCGGCGCCGACGCCGACTGCAGGAACTGGTTCCAGGAGCAGGCGGAGGCCCGCGGTCTCACCTATGAGGTCGACCGCAACGGCAACCAGTGGGCCTGGCTCGGCGACCACAGCGCCGGTGATGCCGTCGTCACCGGGTCGCACCTCGACTCCGTCCCCGACGGCGGCGCCTTCGACGGCCCTCTCGGCGTCGTGTCCTCCTTCGCCGCGCTGGACGAACTCCGCCGCAGAGGTGCGCAGTTCACCCGCCCTCTCGCCATCACCAACTTCGGTGACGAAGAGGGCGCCAGGTTCGGGCTCGCGTGCGTCGGCTCCCGGCTGGCCTCGGGTCAGCTGAGCAAGGAGCAGGCGTTCGAGCTGCGCGACGGCGACGGGATCCGCCTGCCGCAGGCCATGGAGGAGGCCGGGTACGACCCGGCCGCCATCGGCCCCGACCCTGAACGCCTCGCCCGTATCGGCGCGTTCGTCGAGCTCCACGTCGAGCAGGGCCGGGCGCTGGACCTCTCGGGGGACGCGGTCGGTATTGCGTCCGCCATCTGGCCGCACGGCCGCTGGCGGTTCGACTTCGCCGGAGAGGCCAACCACGCCGGCACCACCCGGCTCGTCGACCGGCGCGACCCGATGCTGACCTATGCGGAGACAGTCCTCGCAGCCCGCCGCGAGGCGGAACTCGCCGGTGCCGTCGCGACCTTCGGCAAGATCTCCGTCGAGCCGAACGGGGTCAACGCCATCCCCTCGCTGGTGCGCGGCTGGCTCGACTCCCGCGCGGCCGACCAGGCCACGCTGGACACCGTCGTGGCCGCCGTCCAGCGGGCCGCGAAGGAGCGCGCGGACCGTGACGGCGTGGATCTGCGGGTCGTACGGGAGTCCTTCACGCCCGTCGTCGAGTTCGAGCACGCTCTGCGCGACGAGATCAACAAGATTCTGGGCGGGGCCGTTCCCGTCCTCGGCACGGGCGCCGGACACGACGCGGGAATCCTGTCCGCCACCGTTCCGACCGCCATGCTGTTCGTACGGAACCCCACGGGTGTCTCGCACTCCCCGGCCGAGTCCGCGGCCGAGGACGACTGCGTCGCCGGGGTCATCGCGCTCGCCGACGTACTGGAGGGACTCGCGTGCAGCTGACGACGTACTGGGCGGAGCACGCCTGGCTGGACACCCATGTCGAGCCGGGCGTGGCCCTCGATGTGCGCGACGGCAGGATCGCGGCGGTACGGATCGGGGTCGAGGCCCCGGAGCCGGGCGCGACGGTGCTGCGGGGGCTGACGCTGCCGGGGCTCGCGAACGCCCACTCGCACGCCTTCCACCGGGCGCTGCGCGGCACGGTGCAGGTCGGCGCGGGGACGTTCTGGACCTGGCGCGAGGTGATGTACCGGGTCGCGTCCCGGCTCACCCCGGAGTCGTACCACGCGCTGGCACGCGCGGTGTACGCGGAGATGGCGCTGGCCGGGATCACCTCGGTCGGCGAGTTCCACTATCTGCACCACGCGCCGGGCGGCACATCGTACGCGGAACCCAACGCGATGGGCGAGGCGCTGATCGCCGCCGCCGCGGACGCGGGCATCCGCATCACCCTGCTGGACACGGCCTATCTGTCGTCGGGCTTCGGAGAGAAGCCGGACACCCACCAGCTCCGCTTCTCCGACGGCACGGCGGACGTCTGGGCGGAGCGCGCGGCGCAGCTGAAGGACGGCGAGCACGTACGGATCGGCGCCGCCATCCACTCCGTACGGGCCGTCCCGGCCGCGCAGCTGTCGACGGTCGCCGAGTGGGCAGCGCAGCGGGGCGCGCCGCTGCATGTGCACCTGTCCGAGCAGACGGCGGAGAACGACGCCTGCCTCGCCGCGCACGGCTGCACTCCCACCCGGCTCCTGGCCGACCACGGAGTGCTCGGCCCGCGCACGACCGGCGTCCACAACACGCACCTCACGCGCGAGGACATCGCACTGCTGGGCGGCACGACCACCGGCACCTGCATGTGCCCCACCACCGAACGCGACCTCGCGGACGGCATCGGGCCCGCGCCCGCGCTCCAGGGCGCGGGGTCCCCGCTGTCGCTCGGCAGCGACAGCCACGCGGTGATCGACCTGTTCGAGGAGGCACGCGCGATGGAGCTGAACGAGCGCCTGCGTTCGCGCACGCGCGGCCACTGGACGGCGGCGGCCCTGCTGCGTGCCGCCTCGGCGGACGGCCATGCGGCACTGGGATGGGACGAGGCGGGCCGCCTCGAGGCGGGTGCGCTCGCGGACTTCACCACCGTCGCGCTGGACTCGGTCCGCACCGCCGGCCCGCCGCCGCGGCTGGGCGCGGAGACGGCGGTCTTCGCGGCGACGGCGGCGGATGTGCGGGATGTGGTGGTGGGTGGCCGGCGCGTGGTGCGGGACGGGTCCCACACTCTGGTGCCAAATGTGGCGGCGGCGCTGGCGGAGGCGGTGGGCGCGTTGCGCGCGTGACGTCGCTGTTCCCCTGCCCGCCCTCCCCCCACGGCCTGGCGGCCGTGGGCGGTACCGGCTGGGCTCCGCCCCAGATCCCGCCGAAGGCCGACCCTCGGAGAGGAACCATGACCACCACCGTCATCACCAACATCGGCAGCCTCGTCACCAACGATCCTGCCCTCGGCGACGGCCCCCTCGGCCTCCTCCAGGACGCCGCCGTCGTCCTCGACGGCGACCGCGTCGCCTGGGTCGGGCACACCAAGGACGCCCCCGACGCCGACGAGCGCCACGACGCGCAGGGCCGTGCCGCCATTCCCGGATTCGTCGACTCGCACTCCCACCTCGTCTTCGCCGGTGACCGGACCCAGGAGTTCAACGCCCGGATGTCCGGCCGCGCCTACTCGGCCGGTGGCATCCGCACCACCGTCGCCGCGACCCGCGCCGCGAGCGACGACGAGCTGGAGGCCAACCTCACCCGCCTCCTGCGGGAGGCCCTCCTTCAGGGCACGACCACCTTCGAGACCAAGTCGGGCTACGGGCTGACCGTCGAGGACGAGGCCCGCGCCCTGCGCATCGCCGCGGCGCACACCGACGAGGTGACCTATCTCGGTGCCCATGTCGTCTCCCCGGACTACGCCGACGACCCGGCCGCCTATGTCGCTCTCGTCACCGGCGAGATGCTCGACGCCTGTGCCCCGTACGCCCGTTGGGTCGACGTCTTCTGCGAGAAGGGCGCCTTCGACGGGGAGCAGGCCCGGGCGATCCTCACCGCGGGCAAGGCGAAGGGCCTCACGCCCCGGGTGCACGCCAACCAGCTCTCGTACGGCCCCGGTGTGCAGCTCGCCGTCGAGCTCGACGCGGCCAGCGCCGACCACTGCACGCACCTCACCGACGAGGATGTCGACGCCCTGGCGAACAGCGCCACCGTCGCGACGCTGCTGCCGGGGGCCGAGTTCTCCACGCGCGCCCAGTGGCCCGACGCCCGCCGCCTCCTCGATGCGGGTGTCACCGTCGCGCTGTCGACGGACTGCAACCCCGGCTCGTCGTTCACCTCGTCCGTGCCCTTCTGCATCGCGCTGGCGGTACGGGACATGGGCATGACCCCCGACGAGGCCGTCCGGGCGGCGACCGCCGGCGGGGCGGCGGCCCTGCGCCGCACCGACGTCGGCCGCATCGCCCCCGGCGCCCGCGCCGACGTGGCCCTGCTCGACGCCCCGAGCCATGTCCACCTCGCCTACCGGCCCGGTGTGCCACTGGTGAGCGCGGTGTGGCAGGCAGGCCGCCGGGCCTAAGCGTCCTGGACGTCCGGCAGCAGGTGCGCGTAGCTGCGCCGATGGGCCGTCAGATACGCGTGGAGGGACTGTGCGGGGTGGCCCGTCAGGCGTGGCACCGCGTCGGACACCGCGGCCATCTCGCCGGTGGCCATCGCCTCGTACGAGGTGACCCAGCCGGTCACCTCCCACTTCTCGGCGCCGTACCCGGCCCGTGAGGCGTACGCCGCCTCGCGGGTCTCCGGGACGTAGCGCACCTCCCGGCCCGTGACCCGGCTCAGCTCGTCGGCGGCCTCGGCGAGCGAGAACGCCGAAGGCCCGGTGAGGTCGTACACCTGCCCGTGGTGCGCGCCCGTCCCGTCGAGGAGTACGGCCGCGGCGGCGTCCGCGATGTCGTCGTGGGCGACGGCCGCGACCCGGCCGCGGCCGGCCGGGCCGCGCAGCACCCCGTCCTTCCCGGTCATCGCGGGGAACGCGGCGAGGTAGAAGTTGTCCCGCAGGAACGTGTGGCGCGGCAGGCTCGCCCGGATGTACTCCTCGGTGTGCCAGTGGTCACGGGCGTACGTGAACGTCGCGGCGGGCGCGGCACCGACGAAGGACGTGTACACGATCCGCCGCACACCGGCCGCGACCGCCGCGTCCACGGCCGTGCGGTGCTCGCGCACCCGGTCCGGCGCCTCGTGCGCGGAGACCAGGAACAGCGTGTCCGCCCCGTCCAGCGCACGTCGCATCGCCTCGCCGTCGCCGTACGAGCAGGGCGGCGCTGCCACCGCACCGGGGAGCTCGGGCAGCCGGGCCGGGTCGCGGCCCAGCAGCCGGATCGCGGCGCCCGTGGCGGACAGTCGGCGCGCGACCCGGCCGCCGATGCTGCCGCTCGCTCCGGTGACGGCGATGACGGGGCTCATGGGCGGACTCCTTCGGACGGCAGAGGCTGTGGGTGCGGGCTCAAGTGTCATGGGCGAACGGAGCCTGCCGCCGGCGACATGCGACAGTGGGCCGATGCGAACCATAGGGCTGATCGGCGGCATGAGCTGGGAGTCCAGCGCCGAGTACTACCGGCTGCTCAACGAGCTGGTACGGGAGCGGCTCGGCGGTCTCCACTCGGCGCGGTGCGTGCTGCATTCCGTCGACTTCGCGGAGATCGAGGAGCTGCAGCGCGCGGGGGAGTGGGAGCGGGCGGGCGAGATCCTGGCCCGGGCCGCGGCCGGGCTCCAGTCGGCGGGCGCGGATCTGCTGCTGATCTGCACCAACACCATGCACAAGGTGGCCGATCAGGTGGCGGCGGCCGTCACCGTGCCGCTGCTGCACCTCGGCGACGCCACGGCTGCCGCCGTACGCGCGGCGGGGCTGACCACCGTCGGCCTGCTGGGCACCGCGTTCACGATGGAACAGGACTTCTACCGGAACCGGCTGGCCGCGCACGGGCTGACGGTGCTCACCCCGGACGAGGCGGGCCGTGCGCTGGTGCACCGGGTGATCTACGAGGAGCTGTGCCTCGGCGTCGTGCGGGAGGAGTCCCGCGCCGCCTACCAGGACGTCATCGGTGAGCTGGTCGCGGCAGGGGCGCAGGGTGTCGTCCTGGGCTGCACGGAGATCGAGCTGCTGATCGCCCCGGAGGACAGCCCGGTCCCGGTGTTCCCGACGACGAGACTGCACGCGCAGGCAGCGGTGACGGCGGCGCTCGCGGGCGTCGAGGGCCGGGCCTGACGGCCTCCTCCACGCCGGGACGGGCGTGATGTGTCCGTGGCGGCCACGCGGGCGGGACCCGGTGCGAAGCCCCCGGCGCTGAGCGGGCCGGTACGGAGTCCGGCCGCCCGACGCATCCTGCGCGCCGTCGGCTCGCTGCAGCGGGCTCGCCCCGCCGGAAGCACGCCCGCGATTCCCGTCCGGCGCCGTTGCGCGGTGCGCCCGTGCCGGGCCCGGTCGGCCGCACTGCTGCGATCCCGAAGTGCGCCCGCTCGCACAGCGCCCGCCGCCGCGCCCGTCAGCGCCCGAGCCGTACCGGAAGCTCCCGCACGCTGTTGCCCACGAAACTCGCGTGCCGCGGCAGTTCGTCGTCCGGCGTCGCCAGATCCAGGTCCGGGAAGCGGGCGAAAAGGCGCTCCAGCGCGATCGTCGCTTCCATCCGGGCCAGCGGCGCGCCCAAGCAGTAGTGCGGGCCGTGGCCCAGCGACAGGTGCCGCGCACCACCGCCCCGGGTGATGTCGAAACGGTCCGCGTCCTCGCCGTGCGCCGCCGGGTCCCGGCCCGCCGCCGAGTAACCCGCCAGAACCGGCGTGCCTTTGGGGATCACCGTCCCGTCCAGCGTCAGATCCCGGGTCGGATAGCGGAACGGGAAGAAGCTGACCGGGCTGTCCCAGCGCAGCGTCTCCTCGACCACGTCCGCCCAGGACGCCTTGCAGGACTGCACCAGAACCAGCTGGTCCCGGTGGGCGCACAGGGCGCGGACCGCGTTCGTGATCAGGTTCAGCGTCGTCTCGTGACCGGCGATGATCATCAGCATGAGGGTGCCGATCAGCTCGTGCGGCCCGAGCCGGTCGCCGCCCTCCTCTCGGGCGGCGATCAGCGCGCTCGTCAGATCGTCCCCGGGACTCCCGGCCCGGGACGCGGCGACCGCGCTCAGCACCTCCACCATCTCCCGGTTGGCCGCCATGGCCTGCTCGGGTCCGATGTCGGTGGCGACGATCTGGTTCGACAGGTGGTGCAGCCGGTCCTGCAGCCCCGCCTCCACGCCCAGCAGTTCGCAGATCACGCCCATCGGCAGCGGCAGCGCGAAGTGGGCGCGCAGATCGACGACGCCGCCGCCCGCCGCGGCGGTCTCGCCCAGGCGGTCCAGCAACTGCGCCGTCACCGCCTCGATCCGCGGCCGCAGCTCGGCCACCCGGCGAGCCGTGAACGCCTTGCTCACCAGCGCCCGCAGCCGCCGGTGGTCCGCGTCGTCGGCCGTGGTCATGCCCTGCACGGTGGCGAACGTCTTCAACGGCCAGCCGTCCGGGATCTCCCCGGCCTGCAGTGCGGCGAAGTGCCGGGCGCCCTTGGCGACACCGGGGTGGGCAAGAAACTCCTTGAGCGCCTCATGACCCAGCACCGCCATCCCCTCGACTTCGCCGGGGAGCACGACGGGTGCGACAGCGCCCTGGGCGAGCAGCCGGGCGTTGGCGGCGTGGGGGCAGCCGCCGACCGGGTCCATCCGGTGCGGCGTGGCGGGTGAAGTGGTCAACAGGGCTCTCCTGACTGCGAATTGGGACCTCAGATCATCGGCCCTTGCACACCTGTGCCACAAGACGTCACAAGAATGGTCAAGAAGGGTGATGCTCCCTGTCCTGTCGCATTTTCTACCGGTACCTTCCTCACCGGGGATACAAGTTGAAGGCTCAAGGGGCAGACCGGGGGGTCGAGTTGAGCGATGTCCGCATTCATGTGGTGACACCGTCCGAACTGGGTGCGCGGGAGACCGATGCCTGGCGTGAGCTGCGTGCCAAGAGCGGTGCACCGGCGAATCCGTTCATGGAACCGGAGTTCACGCTCGCCGTCGGGCGGGTGCGCGCCGCCGCCCGCGTCGCGGTGCTGTGGGAGGACGGGCAGCCGGCCGGCTTCTTCCCGTACGAGACGGGCCGTCTGGGGCATGCGCAGGCGATCGGGTTCGGGGTCTCGGACTGCCAGGGGGCCGTACTGCGCCCCGGCCTGCGGATCGCCCCGCGCGAGCTGCTGCGCGCCTGCGGTCTGACCGCCTGGGAGTTCGACAATCTCGAGGCGGGCCAGGAGATCTTCGTGCCGGGCGCGGCCGAGGAGTTCGGCTCGCCGGTCGTCGATGTCGGGACCGGGTACGCCGCCTACCAGGACGTGCTGCGCAGCCAGTCGCCCAAGTTCCTGAAGACCACGCTCGCCAAGGAGCGCAGGCTCGGACGCCAGACGGGCGACCTGAAGTTCGTTTTCGACGAACGTGATCCGGCCGCCCTGCGCACGCTGATGGGCTGGAAGTCCGCCCAGTACCGCAGGACCGGCCGTCGCGACCGGTTCGCCCAGGACTGGATCAGCACCTTGGTGCGGCGGCTGCACGAGACCCGCGCGCCCGGCTGCAGCGGCGTGCTGTCCGTGCTGTACGCGGCGGGCAGGCCCGTCGCCGCGCATTTCGGGCTGCGCTCGCGCACCGTGCTGTCCTGCTGGTTCCCGGCCTACGACCCCGAGTTCGCCAAGTACTCGCCCGGTCTGATCCTGCATCTGCGGATGGCCGAGGGCGCGGCGGCGGCCGGCATCGGGATGTTGGACCTTGGGCGCGGGGCCGCCGAGTACAAGGACGCGCTGAAGACCGGCGAACTGCGGGTCCACGAGGGGGCGTCGACACGGCCAGGGGCGGGGGCGGCCGCGTACTGGCTGCGCCGCGAGCCGGTGCGCCGCGCCCACAGTTTCGTACGCAGCAGGCCACGACTGGCCGGATACGCGCAGCGCACGCTGAACCGGCTGGGCAGTCTGCGCCGCCGCGACACACCGTGACAGGGGGGACATGATGCCGAGCACACCGTACCGACCAGCCGCATTGCCGGGCCGTGAGCGGCCGGGCGGGATCCGGGTCGCCGAGTTGGACCTGGACGGCCCCGACGGCCCGGTCCTGTCCTTCCGGCCTGCTCCGGGAACTGCCGCGGACGGGGCGCCCGTCCGTGGCGGCGACGAGGTCTACGCCCTGGTCCGGCTGCGCGGCCGGCCCGTCGCCACCGTCGTCTGCCGGGTCCCGCCGGGCCGCGACCCCGCCGACGCCGTCGCCGCGACAGCCCGGGACAAGCTCGCCGGCCATGCACCGTCCGCGCCGTCCGCCCACGGTGACCTGCCGAGGACCAGCGTCGTCGTCGCCACCCGCGAGGGCGCCGACCGTCTCGCCCGCACCCTCGACTCGCTGCTCGCCCAGGACCACCCGGACTTCGAGATCGTCGTCGTCGACAACGCGCCGGTGACCAGCGCCACCGAGGACCTGGTGCAGCTCAAGTACGGTGACCGCGTCCGCCTGGTGCGTGAGCCGGTGCCCGGCCTCGCCGTCGCACACAACCGGGGCGTCGCCGTCGCCGACGGCACGGTGATCGCGTTCACGGACGACGACGTCGTCGCCGACCCGCACTGGCTCACCGCACTGACCGCCCCGTTCGCCGACGACCCGCGGCTGGGCTGCACGACCGGGCTGATCCTGCCGGCCCGTCTCACCACTCCCGCCCAGATCCTTCTGGAGAGCCACGGCGGATTCGCCAAGGGCTTCGCCCCGCGCGTCTACGACCCCCGGCACCCGCCCGCCGACGAACCGCTGTTCCCGTTCACGGCGGGCAGCTTCGGCTCCGGTGCCAACATGGCCTTCTCCGCCGCCGCCCTGCGCCGCATCGGCGGCTTCGATCCGGCCACCGGCACCGGCACGCCCGCCAGGGGAGGCGACGACCTGTACGCGTTCGTCAGCGTGCTCGCCGCCGGACACCGGCTGCGCTACACGCCCGAAGCCCTGGTGTGGCACCACCACCGCGAGAGGTGGCAGGACCTCATGAACCAGGCGTACGGCTACGGCGCGGGCCTGACCGCGTATCTCACCGCCGTGCTCGCGCGCCGCCCCGGCCTGCTGCCCGCGCTGCTGCGGAAACTGCCCCGCGGTCTCGCCCACGCCCGCGCCATCACCGCCCACCGCGACACGGGCGTGGGCAGCGCACCCGGCGAGCACGGGACGCGGAACCATCCCTGGCCGCGCCATCTGTCCCACCTGGAGCGCCGCGGGATGCTCGCCGGGCCGTTCGGTTATGTACGGGCCCGGCTGCGGCAGCGCGGCGTACCGCTGCCGGCGGTCGCAGACGCCGGGGGCAGCGACGTCGAAGGGAGACGCTGACATGCTGGACGACGAGTCCGGGGCCCGTATCCCCGTCCTGCTCTACCACGCCGTGACGGACGATCCGCCCGACTGGATCGCCGAGTTCGCCGTCACACCACGGCAGTTCGGCAGCCACCTCGACGCCATCGAGGTGAGCGGCCGCACCCCGGTCACCGTCGGCACGCTCGTCGACTGCCTCGCGGGCAGCGGTCCGCTGCCGCCCCGGCCCGTCGTCCTCACCTTCGACGACGGCTTCGCCGATCTGCCGGGTCCCACCGCCGAGGCGCTCGCCGGGCGCGGGATGCCCGCCACCGCGTACCTGACCACCGGTGCCATCACCCCGGGCCGGGACAGCCTGCTGCCGCCGGCGCCCATGATGACGCTGTCCCGGACGCCACTGCTGGAGCAGTACGGCATGGAGGTCGGCGCGCACACCGCCACCCATCCGCAGCTGGACACACTGCCGCCCGCGGCACTGCACCGCGAGCTGCGGGAGCCGAAGGCGGTCCTGGAGGACGTGCTCGGCCACGAGGTGCGGCATCTGGCCTATCCGCACGGCTACAACAGCCGGGCGGTGCGCCGGGCCGCGGCCGCCGCGGGCTACGCCTCGGCGGCGGCCGTGCGGCACGCGCTCAGTTCGCGGGAGGACGAGACGTACCGCATCGCCCGGCTCATCGTGCGCCGCAGCCATACGGCCGCCGACGTCGAGGCCTGGATGGAGGGGCGCGGGGCGCCGGTCGCGCCGTTCCCCGACTCGCTGCCGACGGTCGGCTGGCGGCTCTACCGGCGCACCCGCGCGCTGGTCAGGGGGCCGGTCTTCGCGGGCTGAGGCGAGGCCGGGCGTCACGGAGGCCGGGCGTCAGGGCAGGGACTGGTGGAAATACGGGTCGGACACCGCCTTGCGCAGGCTCCGCCAGGACGAGTCGCGGGCCAGCGACAGATCACAGCCGGGGCCCGGGTCGCGGTGGTTCCACTGCAGCGCGGCCCGCACCCCGTCCAGCTCCTTGACCACGCGCGGCACCTGCGCGTACCACTCGGCCTGTGCATCGGGCCGCTGCGGATCGTCTGCGGTGCCGAACTCGGACAGCATCAGCGGCTTGTTCCCGGAGAGATTCGCCCGGATCCAGTCGTGCGACACCCGCTGCGTCTGCTCGAAGGTGCGCCATGACGTCTTGTGGCAGCGGAAGTAGTTGTACTGGTTGTAGCCGATCCAGTCGACGTAGGAGTCCCCCGGGTACAGGCTCCGGAACAGGTCGCTGTGCCCGGTGTAGCCGGTGATGATCCAGGTCCAGACGACGTTCGTCACGCCCAGCGCGCGGAACCGGTCGTGGATGTGCCGGTACGCGGCGACGTATTCGGCCGGTGTGCCGTTCGCCGGAGTGCGGGTGTCCATCTCCAGGTCGAAGGAGAGGAAGACCTTCCGGCCGCTGGTGCGGCCGTACTCCTTGATCCGCTTCGCCTGTGCGTCGACGACGTCGCGGTCGAGCTCACCCGCCGCGATCCGCCGCCAGCTCGGCTGCTGCGCCGCGGTGCCGTTCCACCACTTGCTCTCCCAGGACAGCAGCAGCATCCGGTCCTGCCCGACGCGCTGTTCCTGCTCGGTGAGCAGCTGTCCCTCCAGGCCGTCCGTCGACATGTCGTGGTACGTGTACACGATGTCGAGCCTGCGGCCGATCCGCTTCTCGTAGGCGAGGACCTTCTCCTCCAGATCGGGTTTGTCGTGCCGTACATAGGCCCCGAACCACGCGCCGCAGGGCGGCACCAGCAGCTCGGTGGGACGGCACTGCGCGCTCGTGCGCGAGGGCGGGCCGTCCGGGGCCGTGAAGGCGAGGGCGAGTACGCCGCCCAGCAGTGCCATCACCAGTGCGGTGGTCACGGCCCATGGCGGGCGCCCGCGAGACGTGCGATGCCGATGACTGCCGGGCGCCCCGGGTAAGGGGCGTCGGGGTGACGTCACGTGGCTGAGCCCTTCTGTGGTGGTGAGGAGGCCCGCGCGGCCGGGGCGCGGCCGACGGGGGCGGCCGGCCTCGGGACGCAGGCGGCGACCGCGCTGAGCGCGGTGAGGACGAGCAGGACCCGCAGACCGCTGAAGGCGTCGGCGGCCAGCAGGGCGGTGGCGCAGATGACCGCGGCACTCACGCTGAGGAAGACGGCGAGGACGAGCAGTTCCAGTCGGCCGGAGTCGCGTTCGAAGCCGGTGTCCCAGCTCTCCGCCGGGGCTGCCGGCCGCTGTCGGCGCAGCGCCGGGGCACAGACGCGGACCACGGCCGCACCGGGGCCGGCGAGCAGGAAGACGGCGACAGGGAGGGCCCGCAGGGGCGAGCCGTCCCGGAGCAGCACGGTGGCGGCGATCGCGCAGCAGCCCGCGAACGGCGGCAGCAGCCGGGCGGCGAGGGATCTGCCGGTCATGGGGGATCCGCCGGTCATGGGGTGGCCTCCGTGCGCCTGAGTTCGTAGACGGTGCCCGCGCTGTTGCCGCCCACCCGCTCGAACAGCGGCGATGTGGCCACGGACTGCTCGATGGTGCGCAACTGCTCGGCGGTGAGCATGCCGTTCATCTCGGAGTTGGCGATCTGGCCCTGGGTGAGCAGGAAGTAGGCGCGGCCCGGCGGCTCCACGCCGGCCATGTCCCGGGCGAGGGTGCCCGCCGGGTCCTTCAGGATCCTTGCGACGTGCTCCTTGGTGTCGTCGAGGAACCAGTAGTGGCCGATGTGCCAGTAACGGTCGTAGGCGAGCGGGTAGTTGCGGTGGGCCGCGACCACGAGCGAACCGCGGGGAGCGTGCTCGACGACGTCCCGTACCAGCGCGACCTCGGGGGGCGGGAAGTGGCTGAGCCGGTCCTTGCCCGCGTAGCTGGGCACGAACGCCGCCGTGAGCGCGAGCAGCACCACCCCCGGCAGCACGGCGAAGCGCAGCCCGCGCGCGGGCCGCGGAGCTCCGGTGCCCTCCGGCGCCGCCCCCAGGGGCCGGACATCCGGCAGAAGTGCGGCGGCCGCGAAGAAGCAGGCCCCCGGCAGCATGAACATCAGCACCCGGAAGATCATCTCGCTGCCGTAGTCATTGGCGGCCAGCATCAGCAGCGGGACGGCGGCGAGCAGCATCAGCGGCCGGGCGCGGTGACGCAGTACGGGCCGGCGCCACACGCCGAGTGCGGCCAGCAGGAGGACGGCCGCCGACAGCAGCCGGGAGATCCAGGAGACGATCACCGGACCCGTGCCGGTGGGTGTGGAGCCGTAGCCGGTCTCCAGATTGCCCCGCAGATCCCCGAAGGAGCGCACCATCTCGGGCACGGCCTCGCGCAGGAACGGCAGTGAGGCGGTCAGATTCCAGGCCAGGAACACCACCAGAAGCACGGCGGGCAGCAGCCAGTCGCGATAGCGCCGCAGCACGCACAGACCTGCGAGCGCCACCACCAGCATCACCGGGGTGAGCTGGTGCGAGATCACGATCGCGGCGATCAGCGGGACCAGCAGCACGGTCCACAGGAGATGCCGGGACCGGCTGCCGTGTGCCGGACGCCCGCCGCGGCGCAGCACGATCGCGATCACGGCCAGATAGAGGGCGAGCGCGAGGGACTGGGGCGAGAAGTAGTCCTGGCCCACCCAGTTGGCGGCACAGAACAGCCAGACGGCCGTCCACAGCAGCCGGCGGTCCTGGGTGAAGGTGCGGTAGAGCAGGAGAAGCGGGGCGAGCAGCAGCATGCTGGACAGCAGGGGCCACCAGGCCATGTACGTCAGGGAGTTCTCCACCCCCGTCAGCCGTACCAGGGCGGCCTGCGCGGCGAAGAATCCGGGCCACTGGTCGTACACGGCCATGTCGCCGAGCTCGCCGCCGGTCGTCTGCAGGCGCTCCGCGGTCAGCAGATGTCCGATGACCGCGTCGTGCTTCCACGCCCACGCGTAGAGCGGCGTCGGGTAGACCAGTGCCTGGGTGCCGCGCTCCATCAGCAGCAGAGCCAGGGTGTACGCGAGAGGCCACCGGTCGGCGCGCCGGGGATCGCGTACACAGATCCAGAACCCGGCGGCCAGCAGCGCGAGCCCTGCCCAGAACGCCACCGGCAGGGCTCCGGCCAGTCCGAAGTCGTCCAGCGCGGTGGTGTCGGTCCGTGCCACGGCGTACGCCCACAGGCCGAGGGCGCCGGCCAGCGGCCCACCGAGGAGCAGCGGCCCGCTCCATGGGGCACGGTCGGGCCGCGGCAGATCGGCGAGATCCATGGCGGACGACTCGGCCACGGGTCTGTCGGCCGGAGTGACTGGCTGGCGCACGCTTTTCTCCCTGGTCAATCGGTGGGCCGGCGACGGCGCAGCAGGGCGAGGACCGACGCCGCGCAGAGGAGGAGCACAAGGAGCGGCAGAGCGACGGGGGCGACCTGCTGTTGCAACGCCCAGCCGCACAGGGTGAGCAGCCACACCACGCTCCAGCGGGCCCGGACCCGAAGCCCGGCGATGTGCAGGATCACCGACAGGGCGGTCAGGCACAGGAACTGGTACGCGACGGGCAGCCAGCCCGGCTCCGGCGGGCGCCCGAGCAGCGGGTGCGCGGTGTGCAGCGCGGCGAACGTCACCACGACGGTGGCGGCGAGCAGTCCGCCCCGCGGACGCAGCAGGGCGAGGGCCGCACTCTGCACGACGAGCAGCAGCAGTCCGGCCCCGAGCGTGAGCGCGGGCAATGCCCTCACCAGCTCGTACCCGGACACCCGGTCGGCGGCGGCGAGATCCGCCGACTGCACCAGGGGCGCCCAGAACAGCCCGCAGACCATCCCGAGCAGCAGCCACAGCGTGGTGACGGCGCGCTCCTCGGCGGCCGGGCTCCCGTCACCCGCCCCTGGAGCGTCCTCGCCGGGCCGGACCTCCGCCGCCCTGGCGCGCCCCGGCGCAGCCAGGACGGGGATGCCGGACGCCGGGGTCCCGGTGCCGTCGTGCGCGCCGTGCAGACGCGCGGTCCCGCGGGCCCGGTCCGTGCCGTGGTCCTGCTGGTAGCGCCTCGCCGCCTCGCCGCGGTGCTCGGCGGCCCGGCGCGCCCAGGCCGTGCCGTACTCCACCGTCCGAGGCGCCGCGCGGCCGGTGAGGGCGGTGCGAAGGCTGGGCGCGCACAGCAGGGCGGTGACGGTCATGGACAGCAGCACGGCCCAGCCGGCCCCGTCGATGCCGGTGGGGCCGAGCAGCAGTGCCGCACTGCCCAGGACCAGTGCGCACATCGCGCCCTGGACCGCGGCCAGCATCCCCGTACGCCCTTGTACGCGCAGTACGCCGATGCACAGCTCGACCACCACGCGCGGCAGGGCGGCGGCGGCCAGCAGGCGCAGGACGGTCGTGCCGTGCTCGGCGTACTCCTCGCCGAACGGCGCGAGGATCTGGGGGGCGAGGACGACCAGGAACAGCACGACCGGCACCAGCAGCAAAGCCATCCGGCGCAGCGCACCGCGCACTCCGGCCGCCAGGGTCCCGGGGCTGTGCGAGGCGTGCGCGGTCAGCGAGGAGGCCATGTTGATGGCCATGAACTCCATCGTTCCGCCGACGGTGTAGGCGATGTAGAAGAAGCCGTTGTGCGCCGCGTCGAAGCGGACGGCGACCATCACCGGCAGCAGATTGATCATCGCCAGCGAGAACAGCGCGCCCACCGAGTCGCCCGCCAGGAAGCGCCCGATGTCGCGCGACCTCGGCGGCTCGCGGTCGTGGTCGGCGGCAGCCTGGCGGGGGATGAGCCGGCGGAAGACGAGCCAGCCGAGGGGGATGACGGAAAGGGCGATCGCCGCGGCCCAGGACACGAAGATGCCGAGAACGGGCAGGACGCCCGCGAGCACGGCGAGCAGCAGCAGCTTGCCGAGGGAGAACACGGCGTTGCCGACGGGCACCCATACGGCCCGGCGCAGCCCGGTCAGCACTCCGTCCTGAAGAGTCAGCAGCGCCCAGCCGACACAGGCCGCGGTGAAGACCAGCCCGGCGGTGATGCCGCGCAGCGGTGCGAACGACGGTCCCCAGAGGTCGAGCGTGAAGAGGAAGACCATGCAGGCCAGGCACACCACGACCGAGCTGCCCGCATAGGCCCGCCACACCAACGCCCCCGTCGCCCGCCCGGCCCGGGGCACGTAGCGCACCACGGCGCCGATCATGGTGGTGGCGGTGAGGGAGGCGAGCAGGCGCATCGCGGCGATGGCGGCGGAGCCCTCACCGACGGCCTCCTGGGAGTAGTACCGGGCCGCGACGAGCCAGAATCCGAGCCCGAGCGCGGCGGAGACGCCGGTGGAGAGCATGAGCGCATAGGCGTTCCGGAAGAGGGAGTCCCCGCTCCCGCCCAACGCGGGGCCGACGGCCGCCTCCGCTCCCGTCGGCCCTGCCGGATCGTCCACACCGGCGCCGGCCGTCGCGGGCACCCACGCCGGGCCGCCCGGCACGGCCTGGCCGGTCGCACAGGCCTGTGGGGTCCCGCCCGCCGTGCCTGCCGAAGTTCCGGGCGTGTTCGCTCCCGTCGGTCCGGCCCGTTGGGGTTGGGGGCGTGCGGTCGCCCGGACACGTGGGTCGCTCCCGCCCGACGCGGCCGGACCGGCCCGGTCCGGCGCCCCTCGCGGCGGTGGGTCGTGACGCAGCCTCGCGGTGTCAGACACCGCGTTCCCCCTGCGCCGGCAGCTTGGGCGGTGAGTACTTCAGCATCCGCGGCACCCGCGCGGAGATGTGCGGTGCCAGTGGTGGCCGGGCCGGCCGCGTGCCGCTCTCCGTCAGGACCGAGATCACCTGCCGTGCCCGCAGCGGATCGACGGGCAGCGCATGCCGGGCGAACCATGCCGCGGTGTCCGGCCGCGGCGACGGATCGGTGAAGCGCTCACCGGCGTACGCGTCGAGCGGCGGGTCGTACAGATAGCCGACCGTGATCCGGCGGCGGGCGAGCGCCGCGATGGCCGCGTCCCGGTCGGCGACCAGCAGCGGAACCCGGAACAGCGGCTGAGCGGGCCCTGGGCGGGGCAGTGCCCACCTCGTGTCCAGCAGCCGCTGGGTGCCTTCCAGACAAGCAGCGAGCCGCGTGTCGAGCCCGGTCAGCAGCCGCTCGGTGCGCCGCAGCCGCAGCGCGCCCGGTGCCAGGCGGTACTGGTTCAGGTCCACCCGTATCCAGGAGTGGAAGGGGTCGAGCGCGGGCGTCACCCGCAACGCCCGGGCCAGTTCGTCGGGGCGCAGTTCCATCCGGATGCCGGCGCGTTCCTCGCGGCCCAGCAGCCGCAGTGCGGCGCGCGCCGCCCCGGTCAGCCGCAGGCCCCGCACCCCCGCCTCGGCGTACGGGCGCAGGGCGTAGCTCAGCTCCGAGGACCGTCGCGACGGCTCCAGGAGCAGATCCCTCGCCCGCGCCAGCGGCTCCCGCAGGGCCGGGTCGGCGACGGTCAGGAAGCCGCCGGTCTTCGCGCCGGTGTGCTTGGAGAGGCTGAAGACCGACGCGTCACCGAAGCCGCCCACCGCCCGGCCGTCCACCACGCTGCCGATGGCATGCGCCGCGTCCTCGATCAGGGGGATCCCCAACCGGTCGCAGCGCGCCCGCAGTTCGGACGCAGGATCGGGGTTGCCGTAGAGATTCGTCGTGATCACGGCCGACAGGCCGTGCCAGGTCGATTCCGGCACGGCCGCGGTGTCGATGGAGCCGTCGTCGGCGCGCAGCGGCGCCTGTACCGGCCGCAGTCCCGCCGCGAGCACCACGAAGAAGATCACGTCGTCGTTGACCGGCGACATCAGTACGCGTCCGCCGGGCGGGCACCAGTGGCGCAGCGCCACATAGAGCCCGAGACGGCAGGACGGCATGTACAGGCATTCCCTGCCCAGGCGGCGGCGCATGAGCTCTTCGAGTGGTGCGTACGCCGCCGGGCAGCCCTCCCCAAGAGCCATTGGTTTCCCCCCATTTACCCCTGGCTCAATGTGGACCAAACCGGACTGCCCCGTCAATAACGCTGAAGGGCCCCTTCCTTGACGGAAGGGGCCCTTCAGCGGCCTGGGCGGCGCGTGCTCGTCACTCCTCGACGGTCAGCGCCTTACGCAGCTTGACCAGGGTGCGCGTCAGCAGCCGGGACACGTGCATCTGCGAGATCCCGAGCTCCTCGCCGATCTCCGACTGGGTCATGTTGGCCACGAAACGGAGGGAGAGGATTTTACGGTCCCGTGGCGGAAGGCCGGCGATCAGCGGCTTCAGCGACTCGACGTACTCGATGCCTTCGAGCCCGTGGTCCTCGTAGCCGATACGGTCCGCGAGCGCACTCTCGGAGTCGTCCTCCTCGGGCTGGGCGTCCAGCGAGCTCGCCGTGTACGCGTTGCTGGCCGCCATGCCCTCGGCGACTTCGTGCTCGCTGATGCCGAGGCGCTCGGCGAGTTCGCCGGACGTGGGCGCGCGGTCGAGCTGCTGGGAGAGCTCGTCGCCCGCCTTCGCCAGCTCGATACGCAGCTCCTGCAGGCGGCGCGGCACCCGCACCGACCAACTGGTGTCCCGGAAGAAGCGCTTGATCTCGCCGATGATGGTCGGCATCGCGAAGGTCGGGAACTCGACGCCGCGGCTGAGCTCGAACCGGTCGATCGCCTTGATCAGACCGATCGTGCCGACCTGGACGATGTCGTCCATCGGCTCGCTGCGGGTGCGGAAACGGGAGGCGGCGAACTTGACCAGCGCCAGATTGAGTTCGACCAGGGTGTTGCGGACGTATGCGTGCTCGTGCGTGCCCTCTTCGAGGGAGCCGAGGCGGGCGAAGAGCGTCTTGGACAGCTCGCGCGCATCCAGCGGGCGCAGCTCGCCCAGTGGGGGCATCCCGGACATCTCCGGAACGAGGTCCGGTGCCGGAGCGGCTGCCGGAGCGGTGGCCGGGGCCTGTTCGCCCCTGGGGGTGGGCAGTGTCGACGGCGCGTTGAGGGTGCGCGAATCGTCGAGCCGGGGTGACATGGTCTCCTCCATCGTTCTCGGCATATGGCTGCCGATGCCATCCATGCTGCTGCGGTGAGCGGCGCCTCCAAAGCCGGCCGTGTCGGTTTGTGTCTCTCCTAGCCCTACCCGGTCGGTACCGGCCATCGCAAGTGGCGTATATGTGATATGTCCGTTTTGAGAGGGAGTTCGGCTACCGAGGCGCGTACGGAAGGCGTAGGGTTCGAGCGGCATCCGCGCCCTCCGGCCTGTTGGGCGTGTGACGTGCCGCACGATGAAGCGACACAGTGGACGGCGGCCGCAGGCGGTCGGCGACAGTGAACGACACGGTGAAGAGGGACGGCATGGACCGCGGGACGGTCGGCAGCGCGAATCGGGGCCGGCTTCAGGTCGAGGTTCGGACCGAGGGCCGCAGCGAGGTGGTGTGCCCGGCGGGTGAGCTGGATCACCACACGGCCGAATTGCTCAGCGCGCCTCTGGACGATGCGATCGAACGGGGCCGGGTACGCCTGGTCATCGACTGCTCGCAGCTCGAGTTCTGCGACTCCACCGGACTCAATGTGCTGCTCGGGGCCCGGCTGAAGGCCGAGGCGGGCGGGGGAGGGGTGCACTTGGCGGGGATGCTGCCCGTGGTGGCCAGGGTGTTCGAGATCACCGGAGCGGATGCGGTCTTCACCGTGCACGACTCCCTCGAGGCGGCGCTGGCCGACTGACCGCGCCCCGGCGGTCCTGCATGTGTTGTCCGCGTCACGCGTTTCGCGTGGGCGTCGAGGGTGTTGTCACGATTCAGCCGGGCAGGAGAACCCCGCAGAACGTCCACAGCCCTGCACTCTGTGTACAGAAGTCAATGGTGAACCGGTGAATCGGTGAGGTGAAGCGCTGATGAGCACCACCCGGCAGCAACCGCCGGGCGACCTCGGCCCCGAGCCGGGCGGCGCCGGGCCCGCGCCTGAAGCACCCGGCCGGCCCGGTGCGCCCCCGATGCCCGCCGTGCCGCCGATGCCCCCTGCGCCACCGCTCGCCCCGGTCGGTACGCGCCGCCTCGCGCTGGGCAGCGCCAGCGGGATCGTTCCGATGGCCCGCGACTTCACCCGGCAGGCACTGTACGAGTGGGGCTGGCTGCCCGCCGCGACCGCGGACCGCAGGGCCGCCGCCGAGGACGTGCTGCTCGTCGTCTCCGAACTCGTCACCAATGCCTGCCTGCACGCCGAGGGGCCCGAGGAGCTCCGTGTCACGTGCGACGGCAAGGTGCTGCGCCTGGAGGTCGCCGACCGCGGCGCGGGACAGCCCGCGCCCCGCACCCCGCACAGGGCCGGCCGGCCCGGCGGGCACGGCATGTTCATCGTCCAACGGCTCTGTCTGGACTGGGGAATTGTCCGGATCCCCGGCGCCCCCGGCAAGACGGTCTGGGCGGAGCTCGCCGCGCCCGCATAAGACGTTTTTGAAACTCTTGTGGAGCACGTCAATACGGCGTGCTCTTTGTCTTCCCTCCCCAAGGCCTCAGGCGTACCTTGAGCGCCCGATCTGATGTGTCGTCAGTCAGTAGCGTGCGCACGAGGGGAAGTCGAGTGTCGTACCAGAAGCGGACAGCTCTCGCGCTGGCAGCAGCGGTGGCGGGCTCGGTGGTTCTGATGACCGCCCCCGCCGCACATGCCACCGTCGTGGACGTCGATTACAAGTGCCGGACGCCCATCGGCCCGAAGGCCGCGGTCTCACCGATCGACATCAAGGCCGTCAAGAGCGGCAGTTCCTACAAGCTCACCATGTCCTTCCAGAAGGGCGTCTCCTCCAGCCCCGTCGAACTGGGCAAGGGGGCCATGAACCCGAGCGCGCTGATCGAACTGGGCGGTGCCGAGGGGGGCAAGGTGCCGGTCTCGGGGCCGGCCAACGCCGCGGCCATCCCGGCCAACACCCCCATCAAGATCAATGACCTGTCGGGTACCTACACCCCGAAGAAGAGCGGGAAGGTCACCTTCACGGCCGGAGTGCTGACCATCAAGGCGCTCGGTACGACCACGACCTGCACCCCCGGCAACAGTCCCGGGCCCTCGCTGGAACTGGACGTCACGGCCGCCGGCGGCGGCTCGCAGGCATCGGCGTCCGGCGAACTCCCCAAGACCGGCCCGCTCGACTCGGCGACCGCACTCGCCACGCTGGGCGGAACGATCCTGCTGTCCGGGGCCGCGGGTGTTCTGTGGCTGACCCGGCGCAGCGGCGGCCGGATCGCGAGCTGAGCCGTGCGGGCCGCCGCCGTTGTCGTCCTGGCCGCGCTCCTGTGCGCCCTGGGCACTCCCGCGACGGCGTCCACCGGCTGGAGCGTCGACAGGGAGTACGTCTACCTGGAGGGCGCGCCCGGCACCGTGTTCGAGGACCGGTTCTCGGTGACCAACCCGGAGGCGAAACCGCTCACCCTGCGGCTGCGCCTGCCGCACCGCGCCAGGGCCACGAGCCCCTGGATCGCCCTGGCCGCCGACGCCGTGAGGGTCCCGGCCCGCACCCGGGCCGAGATCCCCTTCACGGTCACGGTTCCCGCGGACGCGCCGCCGGGCGACCATCCGGTCGCGATCACCGCACAGGGCGCGGGCCGGGAGGCTCCCGTACGCGTCAGCCTGCGCATCAGCGGCCCCCGCCTCGCGGCGCTCACCGTGGAGGACGTGACGTACTCGGACGGACAGATCCGCTACTCCCTGGTCAACCGCGGCAACACGACACTGGTCCCACGCCTTTCGGTCCGCGCGGACGGCGTCTTCGGCACCCTCCTGGACCGCCCTGCGCGCACGCTCCCGCTGAGCCTGCCCCCGTCGGGCCGTGTCAGCCTCACCGAGAAATGGCCCGACCCGCCGGCCCTGGACACGGTCGACATCCGTCTGGGCGTCACGGCTCCGGGCGCCGCCCACGCCGAGTCGGTGCTCTCGGCGACGTTCGTCCCGTGGCGCCTGCTGTCGCCCCTGCTGCTGCTCCTGCCGGCCTGCGCCCTGTGGCTGTACTCCCGCCGCGCCCGCACCCCCGCCCACCACCACCACCGCCGCCCGGCGAGATCAGGAGCCTGACGATGCGAGGCATCCCGCCCGTGCCCCGCGCCCGTCCCTGCCGGGCCGCCGTCCTTGCCGGTCCGGCGGGTTCCGCCCGGCGTTCGCCGCCTTGTGCCGCCGAGCCGGCGTACACCGGTGTCCCCGCGCCCGCCCCACCGTCCGTACGGCGCGAAGCTGTCGCGCTCGAGGTGTCGGGGCGCAGGCCCCCGCGTACCGCAACCTCCAGTCGGATGCGGGGGCTTGCCGCCGTCGTCCTGCTCGGGCTCCTGTTCCTGCTCCTGCCCGCCGCCCGGGCCGCCGCCGCCCCCACCGAGCCCCGACCCGAGGTCAAGCTCTCCGCGCCCCAGGCCGGCAAGGGCAACACCCTCACCGTCAGCGGCACGGGCTGGCGCTCCAAGGCCCTGCTGATGCTCCTCGTCTGCGGCCGGTCCACCCCGGCCAAGGGCGTCATCGGCGGCACCAACTCCTGCGCCAACGCCGACGGCCGCGCCGTCACCACCGACGCCGACGGTGCCTTCAGCAAGAAGGTGCCGGTCGCCGAGCCGCCCGTGCCCTGCCCCTGTGTCGTGCACGTCGCCACCGTCACCGGTGAACAGGCCGCCGTGGACGCCGAGTTCGTGGTCGCGGGCCACCCCACCGCTCCTCTGCCGCAGCAGACCGGCGGCGGCAGGCTCGCCGTGCTCACCGCGACCCGCCTCCAGGGAGACTCCGGCATCCTCGTCTTCTTCGGCGCCCCGCCCTCCCGGCGGCTCGAGTTCACCGTGGGCAATCTCGGCTCCGACCCGATCGTCGACCCCGTCTTCCGGATCGGCACCGCCCACGGGGTGTTCGCCCCGCAGTGGGAGGAGCAGCAGTGGCGCGGCACGATCGCGCCCGGCCGGAAGGCACAGATCACGCTGCCCGTACAGCTTGCCTCCGGCGCCCATGGCGACTACTCGATCTCGGTGAAGTACGGCACGAAGGTGCTTGCCGAGCAGCCGTGGGGCGTCGGCCGGCCGTGGGGCGTGACGATCTTCTGGATCCTGCTCGCCGTTGTCGTACCCGCCGCCCTCTTCCGTATCGGCATGGCGATCGTCGACAAGGTCCGCCCGCCGAGCGCCCGGCACGCCCGCAGCGGACCGCGGCCCGCGGGCGGCACCGCCAGGCGGCCCGCACCCACCACCACGGCCGCGCTGCCGTGGTTCACCCCTGACTCCGCACCGTCAGAGAACCGGCCCACGACGAAGGGACATTCGTGAGTACGCAACGGAGGATGAGCGCGGCCGGGGTCGCGCTGATGCTCGGCGGCGCGGGAATCCTGCTGGCCGCAAGCCCCGCCCAGGCCGCCGAGGTCTCGTACAGGACGGAATGCATTCCCCCGCCCATCTCCGGTCTGCCGCCCGTGCAGGGCACCACCAAGGTGCAGATCACCGCCCCCGCGGAGGCGAAGGTCGGCGACGAGATCGAGGTGGTCTGGAAGACCGTGGAAGCCGCGTCGAAGAACCCTGACGTCCTCGACCTGCAGAAGGACACGGTCAAGCCGACCGGCACGGTGAAGGTGGCCGGGGCGCAGACGGCCGACCTGGCGATGGACGGCCCGCGCCAGAACCCGCCGATCCCCAAGAACAGCCCGATGGTGCTGCCCGACATGAAGGGCAAGCTGAAGCTGACGGCGGCCGGAGAGATCACGCTGACCCCGGACGCGTACAACATCAACGTCTCGAAGCCGATCTCGACGGACACCAAGTGCGCGCCGAAGGAGACGGTCCCGGCCGGCGCGACGGTCAAGGTCACGGAGGGCGGGGGCGGTACGACGACCGGCGGTTCGACGACCGGCGGTACGAGCTCCGGTGGCACTACCGCGGGCGGCACGTCCTCGGGCGGTTCGACCTCAGGGGGCACGTCCTCGGGCGGATCCACCTCGGGCGGTTCGTCCTCCGGCGGCAGCACCACCGGAGGCGGCGGAGGAGGAGGCGAGACCGACTTCGAGGGCAAGGAGGTCGAGGTCGCCTACGCCTGCAAGACCCCCATCGGCGACAAGAACGCCGTCTCCCCGGTGAAGATCAACGCCAAGAAGAACGGCGGCAGTTACGACCTGACCGTGAAGTTCTCCAAGTCCGTCATGGACAGTCCGGCCGACATCCCGGCGGACTCCGTCAAGCCGTCCATGGAGGTCGAGCTCGGCGGCGCCGACAAGGGCTTCGTCCATGTCGAGGGCCCCACGAACAAGGAGCCCATCAAGTCCGGCGATCCGATCGAGATCCCCGATCTGACGGGCACGTACAAGCCCGGCGCCACCGGAAAGGCGACGCTCAGCCCGGGTGTCCTGACGGTCAAGGCACTCGGCACGACGACGACCTGTACCCCGCCCGCCGATGTCGCGGTCTCGCTGGAGCTCGACACCTCGGCCCAGCCGGGCGGCGCGTCCGGCGGCGGCTCCACCGCGGGCGGATCGACCGGCTCCGGCGGTACGGCCACCAGCGGCGGTCTCGCCCAGACCGGCGCCGAGGACACCGGCGCCCTGCGCGCCCTCGCCCTGGTCGCCGGCACGGTGATCCTGCTCGGTGGTGCGGTGTTCACCTTCACGCCGTGGCAGCGGCTGCGGCGCTGACGACGGCCGCAGGAAACGGCGGAGGGCCGCTGCACCGGATCCGGTGCAGCCGAGAGGGAGGGGGGGGGGGAGGGGGAGGGG